>NZ_JBISDG010000016.1:0-87537 GCF_044472985.1 Roseovarius salis
ATCTGCGGCTCTTCCCGCGCCTTGAGGTCGGCGCCGAAGGCCGCCTCGCGCGTGGCGGCGTCGGGGGCTCGTGCCTGCATCGATGTCGTTGCCGTAAAGGCAAAGCCCGGCCTCCAGCCGCAGGCTGTCGCGCGCGCCAAGGCCCACCGGCACGACGGCGTCATCGTCCAGCAACCTGCGCGCCAGCGCCTCCGCCCGCGTGGCATCGACCGAGATCTCGAAGCCGTCCTCGCCGGTATAACCGGAGCGCGAGAGCCAGAGCTCGCCGAACTCGGACGGGATGACGGCGACATCCATGAAGCGCATCGCCGTGCACGCTTCGGCAATCGGCGCCAACACGTCCTCGGCCGATGGCCCCTGCAGGGCGAGCAGCGCGCGCTCGTCCCTCTGCGACACCTCGACGCCGGGCAGATTGTCTTGCATGTGGGCGATATCCGCGGCCTTGCAGGCGGCGTTGACCACGACGAACATGTGATCGCCGCGCCGGGCCATCATCAGGTCATCGCGAATACCGCCCTCGTCATTGGTGAAAAAGCCGTATCGCTGGCGGTTCTCGCCGAGGCCGAGAAGGTTCACGGGCACCAGCGTCTCCATCGCCCCTGCCACGGCGTCGTAGCCGTCATCGTGCCGCAGGACCACCTGCCCCATGTGGCTGACGTCGAACAGGCCCGCGGCGCTGCGGGTGTGCTGGTGCTCCTTCATGACGCCCAGCTGGTACTGCACGGGCATCTCGTAGCCCGCGAAGGGCACCATCCTGGCCCCCAGCTCGGCGTGCAGCGCATGCAGCGGCGTCTTGCGCAGTTCGCTCATCCCCGACCTCTCCATCATCAATGGCCGGGGCACATCCTGGGAACGCGTCCGGCACCGTTTCGGCACGCAGATGCGCGCCTTGCGATGCCCCCTCTGTCCTTTCGCCTGAGATCGCTATCCCTTCGGCGCCCCGGCACGCGCCGGGATCTCTCCAGAGTTCCGTTTCGATCCGGACCGGTCCATGGGCCTGAGAGTTTCCGGGGCGGTTGCTCCTTCGGCACCGGCCTCAGCCGGTTCTCCCGATCCGTTCTGGCGCGTACGCTAGTATACTTTTCACCCCGGTTTCAAGCCCGCTCCGGGCAGCGCGCGGGCGCGATGATGTCGAAGAGCGCCTGATTGCCGCAAATCAGGTCCGCCAAAGTCAGGCCGTCGAGGTGGGCGTAGAAGGCCTCCATCGCGTCGGCGAGCGCCACGCGCAGGCGGCAGCCCGACACCAGCGGACAGGTATTGTCGACGTCGGCAAAGCACTCCGCGAGCGCGGTGTTCGCCTCCAGCCGCCGGAACACGTCGCCGATCTCGATCTGGTCACTGGGGCGGGCCAGCGCGATCCCTCCCGCGCGGCCCCGCTGCGTGTAGAGGAACCCTTGCTGCGCCAGATGGTTGATGACCTGCGCGAGATGGCTCTCGGACGTCTTGCAGCGATCCGCGATCTCGGACTTCGTCACGAGCCGATCACCATTGACACCGCAGAACATGAGAATCCGGAAGGCGATGTTGGTCCGTTTGGTGATGCGCATGTTTCGCGGGGCCCCTGCTTGATGTGCGAAGAGATTGTCGGCACAAGAGAGGCGACACCATGACACAGATCAAGCGATGGCATCGAACGTGACCGCCCCGGGCCGGCAGACTGCGGAAAGGTATTTCTTCGGGTATGGCAGCCTGGTGAACAGGGATACCCATGCCTTCGCGGACACCCGCAGGGCACAGCTGACCGGTTGGCGGCGCGTGTGGCGGCACACGATGATCCGCCCCGTGGCGTACCTGACCGTCGTGCCCGATCCCGCGAGCGTGATCGATGGGCTGATCGCGCCGGTTCCGTCCGGTGAATGGGCCGCGCTTGACATGCGCGAGCGCGCCTACGACCGTGTGGCCGCGCACCACCAGGTGCGCCACCCGCTGCCCCACGCGCCCGAGATCGCCGTATATGCCATACCCCATGGCCGGCACGGCACCCCGGACGAGACCTGCCCCGTGCTGCTGAGCTATCTCGACGTGGTGGTTCAGGGATACCTGCGCGAGTTCGGAGAGGAAGGCGTTCAGCGGTTCTTCGAGACGACGGATGGCTGGGACGCGCCCGTTCTCGATGACCGGGCCGCGCCGCGGTACCCGCGCCACCGCGTCCTGACCGGCGAAGAACGCCGCCATGTCGACGACATGCTGCGCGATGCCGGCGTGCGGATCATCCCGTCCGGCTGAGCTGTCCGGCGGCCGGTCTCAGCCCTTGGCCCGGACCGTTTGCAACAGCGGTAGAAGCCGCCCCATGTCAGGGCCGTGCCCCTGCCCCGTCAGGGCCTTGCGCAACGGCATGAACAGTGCGCGCCCCTTGCGGCCTGTCTGCTCCTTCACTGCAGCGGTCCATTCGCTCCAGGTCGCGTCGTTGAAGGGCGGGTCCGGCAAAAGCTCCATCGCTTCCGCCACGAAGTCGGCATCCTCTGTCTCGATCACGGGCTCCGCCCCGTCGCGGCACATGGCCCACCAGCTGTCGAGGTCATTGAGCGTGGTGATGTTCTCGCGCGTTACCTCCCAGAAGCGCGGGGCAAGCTCCTCCGGCACGCCGAGGGCGGCGATCCTGTCGGCCACCGCCTCGAAGGGCTGCGCGTGCAGGACGCGCGCGGTCATGGGGAAAAGGTCATTGGCGTCGAACTTGGTGGGCGCGGCGCCGAAACGCGAGATGTCGAACCCCTCGACCAGCTCCTCGACGCTGCCGCGCAGTTCCACCGGGTCGCTGGAGCCAAGCCGCGCCATCAACGACAGCAATGCCATGGGGTGCACCCCTTGCGCCCGCAAATCGCGCAGCGCCAGCGTGCCCAGCCTTTTCGACAGCGATTCGCCCTGCGCGCCGGTGAGCAGCGAGTGATGTGCGAATTGCGGCGGGGTGCCGCCTAGGGCCTCGATGATCTGGATCTGGGTGGCGGTGTTGGTCACGTGGTCCGCGCCGCGCACGACATGGGTCACCCCCATTTCCGTGTCGTCCACGACCGACGCCAGCGTGTAGAGCACCTGGCCGTCCCCGCGGATCAGCACCGGGTCGGAGACGGACGCCGCGTCGATAGAGGTGGGCCCCAGGATCCCGTCCTCCCACTCGATGCGCTGGTGCTCCAGCTTGAACCGCCACACGCCCGGCCCACGCTCGGCGCGCAGGGTGTCCCGCTCCTCCTGTGACAGCGACAGCGCCGCCCGGTCATAGACGGGCGGGCGCCCCATGTTGAGCTGTTTCTTGCGCTTCAGGTCCAGCTCGGTGGGCGTCTCGAACGCCTCGTAGAGCCGGCCCATCCCGCGCAGTCGGTCGGCGGCGGCAGCATAGCGGTCAAGCCGCTCCGACTGCCGCTCGACCCGGTCCCATGTCAGGCCCAGCCACTCCAGATCCTCCTTGATGGCATCGACGTAAGTTTCCTGCGACCGCTCCGGGTCGGTGTCGTCGATGCGCAGGATGAACGTCCCGCCGGCCTTGCGCGCGATCAGGAAATTCATCAGCGCGGTGCGCAGGTTGCCAACGTGCAGGTAGCCGGTGGGCGACGGGGCGAAACGGGTTGTTGTCATTGGCTGTGCTCCGGGTAACAGGGGCGCGCATGTCACAGGCGCGCGGGTTTGTCCAGACGCGCCGCCCGGCCACACGGCGGCAGGGCGGGCGGCCGGGACCGGGAAAATTCAAGGAATTTTCCCCCCGGATTTTTCGCGAAAAATCCGGGAGGCGGCGTATGTGGTGTCAGGACCGGTCCGGCCACGCCGGGTGCAGGTCGTCGATCACGACGGCATGGCTGTGACGGCCGGCGCCACCGTGTTCACGCAGATGCGGGTGGTCGGGCGGCAGGTCGGGATGGTGATGCGCGATCTCGCGCGGCTGCCCCCCGGGCCAGACAGCGCGCCCCGCGGCCGCGCCCGCCAACGCCAACGCCCCGAGCACGCCAAGCGCGGCGGGCATGCCAAGCGCCTCGCCCGCCCAGCCGGCCAGCGGGTAGGTCACCAGCCAGCAGGCATGGCTGAGCGCGAACTGGGCCGCGAAGACTGCCGGGCGGTCCTCGGGGTGCGCGGAGCGCCGCAACAGCCGCCCCGACGGCGTCAGCACCGAGGCGTAGAAAAGCCCGATCAAGGCCCAAGTGCCGAGGAAACCGGCCCAGGACGGCAGGCCGGCGGCCGCGATCCACGCCGCCAGCGCCACGCAGCTCAGCGCGGCGCCCGTGGCCCCCGCCAACATCACCCGCCGGTCGGCCACGTTTTCCAGCAACCGCGGCAACAACAGGGCCGCCGTCATCGACCCCGCCCCGAAGGCCGCCATGGCAAGGGCGAGGTCCGCCTCCGTGCCGCCCATCTGCCCGCGCACCAGAACCACCGTGTTGACGAGAACGAACGCCCCGGCGGATGCCGCCGCCAGATTGAGCGCCAGCAAGCCGCGCAGACGCGGCGTGGCAAGATATATCCGCGCCCCGCGGGTCAGCCGCTCGCGGAACGGGCGCGCGGCCGGGGCCGGGTCGAGCGGCGGCACGGCGGCCAGCCCGATCAGAACCGCCGACCCGGCAAACCCCAGGGCGGTGCCCGCGAACAGTGCGCTGTAGGTGGTGACCGTCAGCATCAGCGCCGCGAGCGCCGGGCTGGTCAGGTTCTCAAGGTCGTAGGCCAGCCGCGACAGCGACAGCGCGCGGGTATAGTCGCGCTCGTCCGGCAACAGGTCCGGCAGGGTCGCCTGGTAGGCCGGGGTGAAGGTCGCCGAGGCGGACTGGAGCACGAAGACCAGCAGATAGACCTGCCAGACCTCGCTGACGAATGGCAGGCACAGTGCCACCCCGACGCGCAACAGGTCGGCCGCGACCAGAACGGGCTTGCGCGGCAGGCGCTGAGCGATCGCCTGCGCCACCGGCGAAAGGCCCACATAGCACACCATCTTGATCGTGAAGGCGGTCCCCAGAACCAGCCCTGCCCGCTGCCCGGCGAGGTCATACGCCAGCAGACCCAGCGCCACGGTCAGCAATCCCGTGCCGAGCAGCGCGATAACCTGTGCCGAAAACAAAGCGGCATAGGTGCGGTTGGCAAACAGCGAAACCATGCGATCTGCATAAGACCCGGGGCGCATCACGTCCAGCCGGCGGCCACGCGCGGCGCGGTCCGCCGCAACGGCACGGGGCGCGATCACATTGACGTGACCGCTTGGCCATGTGCGGGCGCATGCCCTAGACTTCAGGGCGACTGCAGGAGGATCGACATGACGCAAGACTTAACAAGACGCGGCTTTCTGGCCGCGGCCGCCGCGCTGCCAATCATCACGCCGGGGGCCGTGCGCGCCACCGCGCCTCTGATGGGTGCGGACACCCCCGCCTACCGCCGTTTCAAGCTGGGTGCGTTCGACGTCACGACGCTGCTTGCGGCCACCATGACGCGACCCGACCCCCATTCCATCTTCGGCCTGAACGTGTCCACCGAGGAATTCGCCCGCGTGTCGGCGGGCGCACATCTGCCCACCGACGCGGCGCAGTTCTTCTTTACCCCGACGGTGGTGAACACCGGCCAGCAGCTGGTGCTGTTCGACACCGGGCTCAACCCCGATGGCATCACCGCCGCCCTCGCGGCGGCGGGTTACACGCCCGAGCAGGTGGACCTCGTGGTGATCACCCACATGCATCCCGACCATATCGGCGGGCTGCGGGCGGATGGACGCGACACGTTCCCCAATGCCGCCTACGCGACCGGCCGGGTCGAGTTCGACGCATGGGCCAAGATGGGCAACGAGGGGTTCGAGGCCAAGGTGCGCCCGCTTGCCGACCGGATGACCATGATGGAGGACGGCGCGAACGGCTTTGCGGGGCATACCGCGATGGCGGCCTTCGGCCACACGCCGGGCCACATGGTGCACATGATCGAGAGCGAGGGCGAGCGGCTGCTGATCGCCGCAGACTTCGCCAATCATTACGTCTGGTCGCTGGCGCATCCTGACTGGGAGGTCAAGTTCGACATGGACAAGGCCGCCGCGGCCGCCACGCGCAGGCGCCTGCTGGACATGCTGGCGGCCGAGGACATGCCCTTCGTGGGGTATCACATGCCGTGGCCCGGAACAGGCTTCGTCGAGAAGGCGGGGGAGGGCTATGCCTACGTACCGACGAGCTACCAGCTGATGCTCTGATCACGGCCACGCCATCGCGGGCGGTCTTTTCATTCGGCCGCCCGTCGCGCATATCTGGCGCATGAGCCGAACCGACCCCGACCTCCCGGATATCGAGTCGATGGCGCGCGACGCGGTCGATTCACTGCCACGCCCGTTCCAGCAGGCGGCGCGCGCCGTGGCGTTGCGCGTGGTGGACAGGCCCGACGCGCGGATGCTGCGCGAGCTGGGCATCACGGACCCGCTGGAGCTTACCGGGATGTATGACGGCATCCCCATGACCGAGAAATCCGTCGGGGATCAACCCCACGGACCCGATACCGTCTGGCTGTTCCGCGAGCCGATCCTCGCGGAATGGCGGGCACGCGGCGACGTGACGCTGCAGGAGCTGGTCGCACATGTCACGATCCACGAGTTCGCGCATCATTTCGGCTGGTCGGACGGGGACATAGCGACGATCGACCGCTGGTGGGAATGAGCCGCCCAAGGGGGCGTTCCGCCCCCTCTGCCGCTGGCGCGGCATTCACCCCCCGAGAGTATTTCGCGCAAGATGAAGACGGGGCTTTCGGGACGCGGGCACCGCGCGTTACAATCCGGGCACACGCCAGACCGAGGAGGCCCGCCATGTCGGAAACGCTTGCCACGGCCCTGCTGCACGCCCTGAAGGAACGTGGGGCCGACCGGGTTTTCGGCATCCCGGGCGATTTCGTCCTGCCCTTTTTCCGCGTGATCGAGCAGAGCGGCATCCTGCCCTGGCACACCCTGAGCCACGAGCCGGGCGTTGGATACGCCGCGGACGCCGCGGCGCGGATTACCAGCGCGCCCGGCGTGGCGGTCATCACCTATGGCGCGGGGGCGCTCAACATGGTCAACGCCGTGGCGCAGGCCTATGCCGAGAAGTCGCCGCTGGTGGTGATCTCGGGCGCGCCGGGCACAGGGGAGGGCAAGCTGGGGCTGCATCTGCACCACCAGGTCAAGACGCTGGATTCGCAGCTGGAGATCTACAAGGAGCTGACCTGCGCACAGGCGGTTCTGGACGATCCCGATACCGCGCACCAGCAGATCGCCCGCGTTCTGGACGCGGCGCAGGATTACGCGCGGCCCGTCTACATCGAGATCCCGCGCGACCTTGTCGGCGCGACCTGCGCCCGGGTACCGCCCCGGGCACCTGGAAAGCCGGACCGCGAGGCGGCCCGCGCCTGCGCACGCGAGATCCTCGGCCGGCTGCGCGCGGCCTGCGACCCGGCCGTGCTGGTGGGTGTCGAGGTGCGACGCTACGGGCTGGAGGACAAGGTGGCGGAGCTCTGCCGCCGGCTGGGGCTGCCGGTGGCCACCAGTTTCATGGGCCGCGGCCTGCTGGCGCGGCAGGACGTGCCGCTGAGGGGCGCCTACCTGGGCTCGGCGGGCAGCGAGACGGCGGCGCGGTGCGTCGAGGGGGCCGATTGCCTGCTGATGCTTGGCGTTATCCTCAGTGACACGAATTTCGGCGTCTCGGGGCGCAACATCGACCTGCGCAACGCCATCCACGCCTTCGACCGGCAGGTTGCGTTTCGCCACCACACCTATCCCGGGGTGACGCTGGAGGCGCTGATCGACGCGCTCACGGAACTGGCCGGGCCGGTGGGACGGGCGGCGCGGGCCAACGACGAACCCGCTTACCCGCGCGGCCTGCCGGATGACGACACGCCGCTGGCGCCCTCGCATGTCGCGATGGCCGTGAACGACCTCTTCGACGCCCATGGCCGGCTGCCCATCGCCACCGATATCGGCGACTGCCTGTTCACGGGGCTCGAGATCATGGACACCGAGTTCGTCGCGCCGGGATACTATGCCTCGATGGGCATCGGCGTGCCCGGCGGCATGGCCATCGCCGCCACCATGGACCGGCGGCCCGTCATCCTTGTGGGCGACGGCGCCTTCCAGATGACGGGGTGGGAACTGGGGAACTGCCGCAAATACGGCTGGGCGCCGATCGTGATCGTGTTCAACAACCTCAGCTGGGAGATGCTGCGGGTGTTCCAGCCCGGACCGGCCTACCACGATCTCGACGACTGGCACTATGCCGAGATCGCGCCGCACCTTGGCGGGCGCGGCGTGCGGGTGCGCAGCTGCGCGGAACTCAAACAGGCCATGGCCGACGCCCATGCCGACGACAGCCGTTTCCAGCTGATCGAGGTCATGCTGCCGCGGGGCGAGACATCGCGAACGCTGAGCCGCTTCGTCGGCGCGGTGCGCGAGATGTCGGCGCTCAAGGAGGAATAGCCGGACCTGCCCCCGCGTGTGATCCGGCCGCGGCGCACCGGCGTATCCCGGGTATGAAACAGCAACGGCACGACCGCCCCGACGCCGCCGGCCGCCTGACGGTCTATCACGACGGAAGCTGCCCGCTTTGCGCGATGGAGATCGCGCACTATGCGGATCAGGATGACGCCGGGCGGCTGGCGTTCGTGGATGTGTCAGAGCCGGGTGCCGAGCCCGGAGCGGACCTGACGCGCCATGCGGCGATGCGGCGGTTCCACGTGCGGCGGTCCGACGGCACGCTGCTTTCCGGCGCGGCCGCGTTCGCGGAGATCTGGCGCACCCTTCCGCGCTGGCGCATCGCGGGCCGTGTCGCGGCGCTGCCTGGCGTGACCGCGGCGCTGGAGGGGGTCTATCGCCTGTTCCTTCCGGTCAGGCCCTATCTGTCGCGACTCGCGGGGCGCCTCGCGCGCCGCCGCCGCTGAGGCAGGTCAGGTGCCCTCGCGCCAGCGGTTGACGATCGGGTAGCGCCGGTCGAGCCAGAAGGCGCGCTTGGACAACCGCGTACCCGGCGCGGACTGGAAACGCTTGTACTCGGAGATGTAGATGAGGTGTTCGACCTTTGCCGCCTCCGCGCGGTCGAACCCGGCCGCGACGCAATCCGCCACCGACCCGTCCCTGTCGATGAGGATTTCCAGGATACCGTCGAGCACCCCGTAATCGGGCAGCGAATCACTGTCCTTCTGATCCTCGCGCAACTCCGCCGTCGGCGGCTTCTCGATGACGTTCCGGGGGATCACCTCGGCTGCCGGTCCCTGCATCCACGGGCGGTGATGGGCGTTGCGCCAGCGGCAGGTTTCGAAAACGCGGGTCTTGTACATGTCCTTGAGCGGGTTGTAGCCACCCGCCATGTCGCCGTAGATCGTGGCATAGCCCACCGCGACCTCGGACTTGTTGCCGGTGGTCAGCAACATTTCGCCGAACTTGTTGGAAAGCGCCATCAGCAGCAGCCCGCGCAGGCGCGACTGGATGTTTTCCTCGGTGATGTCCGGCTCCAGCCCCTCGAACAGCGGGGCAAGCGTGGAGGTGATCGCCGCGCGCCCTTCGGAAATCGGCAGGAACTCGTACCGGCAGCCCAGGTTTTCCGCCACGGCCTTGGCATCGTCGAGCGATGCCTGCGAGGTATATTCCGAGGGCAGCATCACGCAGCGGACATTCTCCGCGCCGAGGGCATCCACCGCCACCGCGGCCACCGCGGCGCTGTCGATGCCACCCGAGAGCCCCAGCACGACCTTGGCAAAACCGGTTTTCGCCATGTAGTCGCGCAAGGCCAGCACCATGGCGTGATAATCCTGCTCCAGAAGGTCGGGCACACGCGCAAGCGCACCCGGCGCCGCGTGCCAGCCGTCCTGCGTGCGCTCGAGATCGAGATGGGTAACCGCCTCTTCCATCAGCGGCATCTGCAGCGCCAGCGCGCCGCCCGGATTCAGCACGAAGGTGCCGCCGTCGAACACCTGGTCGTCCTGCGCCCCCACGAGGTTGAGATAGACAAGCGGCAGGCCGGTCTCGACCACGCGCGCGACCATGAGGTTCTGTCGCGTGTCCAGCTTGCCCCGGTAATAGGGCGAGCCGTTCGGAACCAGCAGGAATTCGGCCCCCGTCTCGGCCAGGGTTTCGGCCACGTCGTCGTACCAGCTATCCTCGCAGACGGGGCTGCCGATCCGCACCCCGTCCACCACGTAGGGGCCATTGACCGGCCCGGGCGTGTAGATGCGCAGTTCGTCAAAGACGGTCTCGTTGGGAAGGTGGTGCTTGAACACCCGTGCCGTGATCTGCCCGCCCTGCAGGATGTAATAGGCGTTGTGCAGGGCCGCCCCCTCCAGCGCGGGGCCGCCGATGGCCAGCGCCGGGCCGTCGGCGCAGTCCCGCGCCAATGCCTCGACCGCGGCGATGGCGGCCTGGTGAAAGGCGGGTTTCATCACCAGGTCCTGAGTGTTGTAGCCCGTGATGAACATCTCCGGCAGCGCCACCATGTTGGCGCCCGCCGCGCGCCCCTGCTCCCACGCGTCGCGCGCCTTTTCGGCATTGCCGTCCAGATCGCCCATGGTCGGGTTGAGCTGGGCCAGTGTCAGGCGGAACCTGTCGGGCATGTCGCGTGCCTTTCGCTTCGGGGCTGTCCCGCGGAGATTTAGCAGACGCGCGGCGGAGGGAAACCCGGATTGCGCAAAACCCGTTGTCAGCCATTGCACCGTCCACTAGGCTTGCCCCACCTTGAGGCATGACAGGCGGGGTATCAGGGCAGACATGAGCAAAAGGCTGACCGCACTACTCGTTTTCGCGTTCTCCGGCACCGCGGCACTGGCGCAGGACGGGACGATCCAGACCAAGCAATACGAGGATGGCGGCATCTACGAGGGCACGTTCAAGGACGGGCTCCAGCACGGCACCGGAACCTACACGCTGCCCAACGGGTACCGCTACGAGGGAGAGTGGGTCGAGGGCGAGATCAAGGGACAAGGCAAGGCCTGGTTTCCCAACGGGTCGGTCTACGAGGGCGAGTTCGCCAAGGGCAAGCCGCACGGCGTGGGCAAGATCGTGTTCGCCGATGGCGGCACCTACGAGGGTGAGTGGGTCGACGGCAAGATCACCGGCCGGGGCGTGGCGGTCTATGCCAACGGTGTGCGCTACGAGGGTGAATTCCTCAACGCCATGCATCACGGCCGCGGCCGCATGGAAAGCCCGGGCGGCTACGTCTATGACGGCGAATGGGTGAACGGCGTCAAGGACGGGCAGGCCAAGATCACCTATCCAGACGGCGCAGTGTACGAGGGTGAGGTCGTCAAGGGCGCGCGCGAGGGCGAGGGAACGCTCAAGATGCCCGATGGGCTGATCTACTCGGGCACCTGGAAGGATGGCCAGATCGACGGCGAGGGCCGTCTCGTGCAGCCCAACGGAGATGTCTACGAGGGCGATCTCGTGCGCGGGCGCCGCGAGGGCGAGGGCCGCGTCACCTATAATAACGGCGATGTCTACGAGGGCGAGTTCGAGGATGACCGCCGCCACGGCCAGGGCACGTTCACCGGCACCGACGGCTACCGCTACGAAGGAAGCTGGGTGGCCGGCAAGATCTCGGGCGAGGGCAAGGTCACCTATCCCGACGGCTCGGTCTATGTCGGCGAGTTCCGCGACGATCTCGCCAACGGCGAGGGCAGGATCACGTATCCCGATGGCTCAACCTACGAGGGCGAGTGGGTTGGCGGCGTGATCGAGGGCGAAGGCACGGCGACCTACCCCAACGGTCTGGTCTACGAGGGCGAGTTCAAGGACGCACGCAATCACGGCTACGGCGTGATGACCTACGATGACGGCTACCGCTACGAGGGCGAGTGGCGCGAGGGCCAGCGCCACGGCCAGGGCAAGGCCGTCTACCCCGACGGCACGGTCTACGAGGGGGCGTTCAAGGACGGCCAGCGCCACGGAAAGGGGCGGATCGTGATCCCCGACGACCCCGACACCGAGGAGAACGAACGCTTCGTCTACGAGGGCGAATGGAAGAACGGCGAGATTTCCGGCTACGGCGTGGCGACCTACGCGAATGGCGATGTCTACGAGGGCATGTTCCTGCGCGGCAAGCGGCAGGGCCAGGGCACGATGCGTTATGCCAGCGGCGAGGAGGCCAGCGGCGAATGGAAGGACGGCGCGCTGGCCGAGGCCGCCACGACCTCCGCCGGGGACGAGCAGGCGGAAGAGCAGACCGAACAGCAGTAACGGTCAGGCTCAGACGGGCTCGCCCGCGTCCAGCCGCGACAGGAACTGGTCGGCCTCCTTCAGCACCGTGTCGCGCTTGGCCGTGTCCATCCGGTCCCATGTGCGGTACATCTGCGCCATGCGCGGGTTCGTCTCGAACCGCGCGCGATGACGCACGAGGAAGTGCCAGTAAAGAAGGTTGAAGGGGCAGGCACCCTGCCCCGTCTTTTTCTTCACGGAATAGGCACAGCCGGCGCAGTAATCCGACATCCGGTCGATGTAGTTGCCCGAGCTCACATAGGGCTTGGACGCGATGATGCCGCCATCGGCGAACTGGCTCATGCCGATGACGTTGGGCGCCTCGACCCATTCGAAAGCGTCAAAGTAGACGGCCAGGTACCATTCGTGCACCTGAACCGGGTCGATCCCGGCCAGCAGCGCGAAGTTGCCCGTGACCATGAGCCGCTGGATGTGATGGGCATAGGCCTCGTCCCGCGTCTGCGCCACGGCATGGGACAGACAGGCCATGCCGGTTTCCGCCCCCCAGTAAAGCGGCGGCAGCGCACGGCCGTGGCCCAGGGCGTTGCACCCGGTATATCCCGGCCCCTCGCGGAAATAGATGCCGCGCATGTATTCGCGCCAGCCGATGACCTGCCGGATGAATCCCTCGGCCGAGTTGAGAGGGACATGGCCGGCTTTCAATTCCGCCTCGACACGGGTGCAGATTTCCACAGGATTCAGCAGGCCGATATTCAGATACGCGGATAGCAGCGAATGGTGCAGGAACTTGTCCCCAGCCAGCATCGCGTCCTGGTAGGGTCCGAAATCGGGCAACAGGTAGCGCGCGAAATGGTCCAGCGCCTGTAACGCCTGTTCCCGCGTCACCGCGCAATGAAACGGCCGCAGAGTCCCGAAATTGTTGCCGAAACGCGCCTCGACCAGCTCCAGCACTTCCTCCGTCACCGCGTCCGGCGTGAACTGCATGGGCTTTGCACGCAGCATGTCGTCGGCCGCGGGCTTACGGTTATCGTGGTCGAAATTCCACTTGCCCCCGGCGGGTTTGTCCCCGTCCATGAGCAGGCCGGTCTTGCGGCGCATCTCGCGGTAGAAATACTCCATCCGCAATTCCTTGCGCCCCTCGGCCCATGCGTCGAACTCTTCCAGCGAGGCCACGAAACGGTCATCGGGCAGTTGCGTGACCGACAGCGGGGCATCGTCCAGCGCCTCGACCAGCCGCCATTCGCCCGGCGTGGTGGCCAGAACCTCGCTGGTGCCGTGCACCTGCCCCCGGCGCATCAACTCGCCCACGATGGAGCGCGTCGCCCCCGGCTCGTCCAGCCGGGTATAGGCCACTGTCCAGCCGTCCGCCCGAAGCTCCTCGGCGAAGTGACGCATCGCCGAGAGCACGAGCGCGATCTTCTTGGGATGATGCGGCACATAGGTGGTTTCGTCGACGACCTCGGCCATCACCACCACGTCGCGCACCTTGTCGGCGGCGCGCAACGCGGACAGCTCATGGCTCAGCTGGTCGCCCAGCACCGGCACCAGCCTCACCATGGCACGCGCTCGCCCCGCCAGTCGAAGAACAGCCCCGTCTCCGACGGCGTGAGGTCGTCGATGACGGCCAGCAGGTTCTGCGCGGCCTCCTGTGGCGTCACGGTGGGATGGCCCCGCGCGTATTTCTCGGTCAACGGCGTTTCCACGGTCCCGGGATGGAGCGCGACGCAGACCGCCTGCCTGTGGGTCCGGGCCAGCTCGATGGCGCCGGTACGGATCATCTGGTTCAGCGCGGCCTTGGAGGTGCGGTAACTGTACCAGCCCCCGAACCCGTTGTCGCCGATCGAGCCGACCCGCGCCGACAGCGCGGCGAACACGCAACGCCGGTCGCGCGGCAGCAGGCCACGGGCGTGCTTGAGCACCAGCGACGGCCCCACGCAGTTGAGGCGGAACTGCGCCAGCATGGTTTCCGCGGACAAGTGTTTCAGCGACTTCTCGGGCCCCTGCCCGTTCAATTCCAACGCCCCCGTGGCAACGAAGACCAGATCGAACGGGCCGGTCACGCGCCCGAGCACCTCCTCGACCGAGGACTCGTCGGTCACGTCGATCCCGTCATCCCGGCGCGACAGCCCGGTGACAGCCACGCCCCGCGCGACCAGCGCCTCCGAAACGGCCGCGCCGATCCCGCCCGAGGCGCCGATGATCAATGCCTTGTCCATGTTGGGCGAGCTAGCGGCACGCGCGCGCAGATCAAGACGCCGCACCGGGGCGCCGCGCGATTTCCGGGGTTTGCAAGGGCGATTCGCATGCATATAGTCACGCCCATGACACGGCGACGGCACATACCCACGCATTGCGGACATCACCCCGCGGGTTGCCTTCGCGCCCTGCTGCTCCTAAGCCGCCTCTGAGCGTGCCGTGACCCGGCGCGACCGCTCAGAGGATCAGCTTTCTTCGCGCCGACAGGCTTAGGACAATACAGCGAGACACGACATGACCGACACGACCGAACACCGCGTTTCGCCGCAGGCGGACAAGGACCGCGTGGTGATTTTCGACACCACCCTGCGCGACGGCGAGCAATCCCCCGGCGCGACCATGACCCATGACGAGAAGCTTGAGATTGCCGGGCTTCTGGACGAGATGGGGGTGGACATCATCGAGGCCGGATTCCCCATCGCCTCCGAGGGCGATTTCCGGGCGGTGAAGGAAATTGCCGAGCGGTCGCGCGACGCCACCATCTGCGGACTGGCCCGCGCCAACACCAAGGATATCGACCGCTGCTGGGAGGCCGTGAAACACGCCCGCAGCCCGCGCATCCATACATTCATCGGCACCTCGCCGCTTCACCGGGCCATCCCGGACCTCACGCAGGACGAGATGGCCGAGCGCATCCACGAGACGGTGACCCATGCCCGCAACCTCTGCGACAACGTGCAATGGTCGCCGATGGACGCCACGCGCACCGAATGGGATTACCTGCGCCGGGTGGTCGAGATCGCCATCAAGGCTGGCGCCAACACCATCAACATCCCCGATACCGTGGGGTACACCGCGCCGGTCGAATCGGCCGAGCTCATCCGCCGCCTGATCGCCGAGGTGCCCGGCGCTGACGAGATCGTGTTTGCCACGCATTGTCACAACGATCTCGGCATGGCCACGGCCAACGCGCTGGCCGCCGTGGCGGGCGGGGCGCGCCAGATCGAGTGCACGATCAACGGGCTGGGCGAACGCGCCGGCAACACCGCGCTGGAAGAAGTGGTGATGGCGCTGAAGGTCCGCGGCGACATCATGCCGTACGAAACGCGCGTCGACAGCCGCAAGATCATGCATATCAGCCGCCGGGTCGCCACGGTGTCGGGCTTCAACGTGCAGTACAACAAGGCGATCGTGGGGAAAAACGCCTTCGCGCACGAATCCGGCATTCACCAGGACGGGATGCTCAAGAACGCCGAGACCTTCGAGATCATGCGCCCCGAGGACATCGGCCTGACAGAGACCAACATCGTTCTTGGCAAGCATTCGGGCCGTGCCGCGGTGCGCGCCAAGCTCAGGGATCTCGGCTTCGAACTGGGGGCCAACCAGCTCGACGACGTGTTCTACCGCTTCAAGGAACTCGCCGACCGCAAGAAGGAGGTCTATGACGAGGACCTGATCGCGCTCGTCACCGCCGGGGAAGAGTCCGCAAGCGATCGGCTGGTGGTCAAATCGCTGCGCGTTGTCTGCGGCACCGGCGGACCGGCCGAGGCGGAGCTGGTGATGACCATCGATGGCCAGGAGAGGACCGCGATACAAACGGGCGACGGCCCCGTTGATGCCACCTTCAAGGCGGTGCGCGCGCTGCACCCCAACGACGCGCATCTCTCGCTCTACCAGGTTCACGCGGTGACCGAGGGCACGGACGCGCAGGCCACCGTCTCCGTCCGGCTGGAGGAAGAGGGCAACATCGCCACCGGCCAGTCGGCGGATACCGACACGGTGGTCGCATCGGCCAAGGCCTATGTTAACGCGCTCAACAGGTTGCTGGTGCGCCGCGGCAAGACCGGCGAGGATCGCAAGGAAATCAGCTACAAGGACGTGTCCTGACAGGTCCCCGGCGACGCGGCGGGTTCAACCCGCCGCGTCGCTTTCCTGCCCGGCCCATTCCCAGGGCCGGGTGAAGCGGCCCAGAACGTGGGCGATCTGGTCCCTGTCCACCTCGCCGGTCGCCTCGATCTGCGCCACGAGCCCGCGCTTCTTGGATTCGACCACCTGCGCGACCCGTGCCGCGATCCCTTCCTTTTCCAGCTCGGCGTCATAGACGCGGGCGATGGCCAGCTTGCGCAGGCCGGGCTTGAATACCTTGCCAACGGCCGTCTTGGGCAGTTCCGCCAGAACCTCGACATGCTTTGGCATCGCGGCGCGTTCGTGCACGTGGGTCCGGCAGTGTTCCAGCAGTTCCGCCCCCGTCACGATTCCGCCCTCGACCAGTTCGACATAGGCACAGGGGATCTCGCCGGCATGGGCGTCAGGCTGGCCGATGGCACCGGCCATGGCCACCTGAGGATGGGCCATGAGCGCCTCCTCGATCTCGGCGGGGTCGATATTGTGGCCGCCGCGGATGATGAGATCCTTGGCGCGGCCTGTGATCCACAGGTACCCGTCCCCGTCCACACGGCCCAGATCCCCGGTGCGCAGGTAGTGACCGAAGTGGAAAAGCTCGGCGTTCTTGGACGGATCCGTGTAGGTATGGCCGGCATAGACCCCGGGGCTGGAGATGCATATCTCGCCCACCTCGTCCGTCGCGGCCTCCACCGCCTGTCCCTGCGCGTCGACGTTGTAGATCCGGACATCCGTGTAGGGGAACGGAACCCCGACCGAGCCGACCTTCTTTGCGCCCTCCGGCGGGTTGCAGGACACCAGGCAGGTCGCCTCGGTCAGCCCGTAGCCCTCTATCACCGCCATGCCGGTGGCGGATTCGAACCGGTTGAAAAGCTCCAGCGGCATGGGCGCAGAGCCCGAGAATGCATTCTTGACGCCGGATATGTCGGCATCCACCCTGCGCTGCATCAGCGCCGAGACCGCCGTGGGCACCGTGATGACGAAAGTCGTCCTCCACCGCTCGCAAAGTTTCCAGAAATTGTCGAACACCCCATCGCCGCGATAGCCCGCCGGCGTGGGAAACACCACGTGCGCCCCCGACCTGATCATCGCCATCAGGATCACGTGACAGGCGAATACGTGAAACAGCGGCAGCGGACACATGATGCTGTCGCGCTCGGTGAACAGCAGGCGGTGCCCGATCCAGCCGTTGTAGATCATGCCGGAATAGCGGTGCTGGGCCACCTTGGGCATGCCGGTGGTGCCGCCGGTGTGGAAATAGGCCGCCACCCTGTCGCCGGCGGCGTCCTCGAATTGCAGCGCCAGGTCATGCCGGGCAAGTTCCTTGTGAAAGTCCTTGACGTCGGCATGGTGGTTGCCGGGGTTCCTCGGCCGGACGAGCGGCACGATCCAGCTTTTCGGGGGGGTAAGATAGCGGTTGAGGTCGATTTCCAGAACCGTGTGCACACGCGGGGCGTGGCGGACGGCCTCGGCGGTTTTCTGGGCGATGTCGGTCCTTGGAAACGCCTTCAGCGTGACCACGACCCGGGCGTCGGTTTCGCGCAGGATCGCGCTGACCTGCTCGGGCTCCAGCAACGGGTTGATCGGGTTGGCGATGCCCGCGACCATCGCCCCCACCATTGCAACGGCCGTCTCGACGCTGTTGGGCAGCACGAGCGCCACGACATCCTGCTCACCCAGCTTGAGAGAACGGAACAGGTTCGCCGCGCGGCAGACCTGGTCGTGGAATTCCTTCCATGTCAGCGTCTTCGCGGGGTCCGTGGCACCGGACAGAAGCTGGTAGCTGATCGCCGGACGATCGGGAAATCTGTCCGCCACCTCGTTGAGCATCTCGTAGAGCGTACCCGGAAGCTCACGCTCGCCCCATGGCATTTCGTTCTCGATGTCCAGCGCGTCCGTGCGCGTGGCAAATGTCATGCCGCTTCCTCCCCTTCTCGCGGCCGGCCCTTCCGGTGCCGTAGCCGGCAGCTCCTCGCCCCTGCCGGGGGAGCATGGAAGGCTTTGACCGGGCACGCAAGTTTAACGCTGCGTTGCGGACCATGTGACATTTCCGGGCCGGCAAGAATTTCTCTTGACTGTTTTTATCGGAAACTGCACGAATGTCTTACCATTTTACTCGACAAACAAGAAGGAACCATGCCGAAATGCCGAACACCTGCCGCAGCCTGACCCTGAGCGCCGCCGTCATCGCGCTGGCAGCGCCTGCATTCGCCGACAGCGTCAACATCTATTCCAGCCGCCACTACGACTCCGACGATATCCTTTATGACAAGTTCACCGAGGAAACCGGGATCGAGGTCAACCGCATCGAGGCCAATGCCGACGAGTTGATCGCGCGGCTGGAGGCCGAGGGCGACAACAGCCCCGCGGACGTGTTCATCGCCGTGGATGTGGGCCGCATGGACCGCGCCGAGGAGGCGGGCGTTCTCCAGCCATTCGATTCGGAGGTGATCGAGACGCGCATACCCGAGCACTTCCAGCATCCCGAAAACCTCTGGTTCGGCGTGTCACAGCGCGCGCGCATCATCTTCTACGCCAAGGACCGCGTGGACACCCCGCCGCAAACCTACGAGGCCCTGGCCGAGCCGGAGTGGGACGACAGCATCTGTATCCGCTCGTCCTCCAACATCTACAACCAGTCGCTGCTGGCCTCGATCATCGAGGTGCACGGCGAGGACGCGGCAAAGGACTGGGCCGCCGGGATCGTCGAGAACATGGCGCGCGCACCGCAGGGAGGAGACACCGACCAGCTGCGCGGGCTGGTCTCTGGCGAATGCGACGTGGCGGTTTCCAACCATTACTATTTCCTGCGCGGATATGACCGGGACGTGTCCGGCCTCACCGACGGGATCGACAATATCGGCTGGGTCTGGCCCAACCAGGACGGGCGCGGCGCGCATGTGAACCTTGCTACCGCCTCGATGACCAGGGCCGCCCCGAATGCCGAGAACGCCGTGACGTTCCTCGAGTTCCTGACAGGCGATTTCGCGCAATCCCATTTCGCCTCGCAGAACAACGAGTATCCCGCCGTTCCCGATGCGCCCGGCGATGACAGCACCGCCCGGCTGGGCGCGTTCAACGCAGACGACACGACCCCGACCGCCGCGTTCAGCCGGAACGCCAAGGCGGCGCAGACCATCTTCAACGAGGTCGGCTGGGACTGACGCGTTCGTGTCCGCCCGGATCACGCACCCCGCCGGCCACCGCCGGCGGGGTTTTTTCACGCACATGCTGGCGGCGCCGCGATATTGACCCGCATCAAGGTAATACCCACCTCTGCCCGCGATAGTCGGCACATCCGTCAAAAAGGGAGTATCGAAATGGTTGAAAAATCCCACAGCTCAGGTCTTTGGCCCAGCGTCTACGAACCCCTGCGCCACCTCGGCACACGCATGGCCGAATGGCTCGCACCCGCCTCCGACGCAAGGGGCAGCGAGGACGCCTATTCCATCACGATGGAACTGCCCGGCGTCTCGGAAAAGGACATCGACATATCGATACATGACGGCGTTGTCTCGGTAAAAGGCGAAAAGAGCGCCGAACGCGAGGAAAAGGGCGACACCTGGTTCTTTGCCGAACGCCAGTACGGCACCTTCAGCCGCACGTTCCGTCTGCCGGCGGATGCAGACGGTGACAAGGTTTCGGCCGACCTCAAGGACGGCGTGCTGACGCTCACCGTACCGAAGATCACGCCGAAATCGCCGGAATCGACCAAGGTCAAGATCAACAAGGGCTGACGGCTAGCCGCGCAGGTCGAGAACCTCCGAAAGCCCCGCCCGGCTTGTACGAAAGCCGTTGGCGGGGTGATCGGGGTCCTCGTGACCAAACGAGATGGCGCACAGGATCCGCCGGTTTTCCGGCAGGCCGAAATGGCGGCGGATCATGTCCGGGTAGCTGGCGACAGAGGCCTGTGCGATCGTGGCCACGTCGTGCGCGGTCGCGGCCAGCATGAAGGCCATCACGAAGCCGCCGCAATCAAGCGCGCCGTAGGGGCCGAGCTCCGCCTCGGCATGCAACACAGCCACGTGTGGTGCACCGAACAGGCGAAAATTCTCCATCGATTGCGCCGCCCGCGCTGCGCGGTCCTCGCGCGCGATTCCCACCGCCTCGTAGAGCTGATAGCCACAGGCGCGTCGCCGCTCGCCATGAACGCCGGGATACGCCTCGGGCCATGGCATGTCCGGGGCGGGGGCACAGGTTTCGGCCGCCTCCAGCAACGCGGCACGGAACCGGTCGGTTTCCTGGCCGGTGGTCACCGTCACCTGCCATGGCTGGGCGTTGCACCATGACGGCGCCCGGCCCGCCGCGGCAACGATCTTCTCGATCGTCTCGCGGCGCAACTGCTCGGGGCGAAAAGCCCGGCAGCTGTAGCGCGTTTCGAGAAGGCGGGTCAGCGTCGTGACGTCCCGGCTCATGGAATGGCTCCCTCGTTGATGGCGATGAAGTAACCGGCCCCGCCGGCGACGAGCAGCCCGAGGGCCACCGCCAACGCGATCTTCCAGACGCACCACGGCCGCTCGCCCTGGACGCGGCCCGTGCGCCCGTTGACCACGAAGCGATAACTTTCGCCCCTGTACCTGTATGCCGCCACCCAGACGGGCAGCAAGATGTGCTTGAAGGTCACGTCGCGGACGGTCGTTTCGATATCGTGGATGCGCTGGCGGTCCCCGCCGATGTCGAACCGTACGTCGCGGGCGATCACCCGGTCCATCTGCGCGCGCGCCTCGGCAAAGCCTTCATCAAGCTCGACCTGGTATCCCTCGGCCCCGAACCCGGCGAGGAACTCGGGGCGGTAAGGCTCCAGCGCCGCCAGATCCCACGGTGCCAGGCCATCGGTGTGGCGCTTGGGCAAAGTGCGCGAGGCCAGCACCAGCACATCGTCGAAAAACCGCGCAACCCGGCCCGAGACGGGTTGCCAGCGCACCTTCTGCACCCGCACCTGCCGGCGCTTGCCGTTGCGCATCACCGTGCGCGTTTCGTGATAGACCGTGCCCCTCGCGCCGCGATAGCGCGACTCGGTGTCGGCATCGAAGGTCCAGTAGGGCACGTATATGCCCTGCATGCGCCGCCCCTTGCGGGCATAGTCCTGCAGCCCGCGCGGGGCGAACCAGAGCCGGCCGAGCCAGCCTGTCATCGCGTCATGCGCGGCGCCTTCATCCAGCGCGAAGGGCAATAGCCCCTTGGGCTTGATATGCCTGTGCGTGCCGGTGCCGGTCACGACGGGCGTGGCGCAGAAAGGGCATTCCCGCGCATGAATGGTGTCGTCGAACGCGACCTGCGCCCCGCAATTGGGACATTCCAGCACCCGAGTCTCCTCGATTTCCTGCCTGTCGATCCCCCCCGCGAGCGCGGTTTCGAGATCCAGCTCGCGGATCGTCCCGGCCCACGGGCCGACCTGCGCGATCTCGCTCACATGCCCGCAATGCGCGCAGACAAGCTGGCCCTTGCCGGGGTCGAAGCGGTAATCGGCACCGCACTGGTCGCACGGGAAACGGTGCGCCTGGGGGCCAGCCGGCGCATTTTCCGGGCTCATGCGCGTTTACCCGTCACGCGCCGGGTGGCGGCGGGGGCATCACCGTGAAAAGCTGTGCCAGCTCCTGCACGTCTTCCGCGCGCATCCAGCCATCCTGCCCCGCCGTCCAGACATAGGTGTCGCGGGTTATCTTGCCCTCGGCGGCCATGCGCCCCATGGCCGCCTTGGAGTAAGGCCCGTGCGTCTGCCCGTTCTCGGCGATGTGCCAGACATGTTCCACCGGCGGCGGGGGTGGCGCCGCGGCAGCGGCCCCGGGCGCCTGCGCCGCGGCCTGGCGGCTGGCCATCTGCTGTGCCATGGCCATGCCCATGCCCATCCCCAGCCCCGCGCCCATACCCGAGCCGCCCGACGGGTTGGCCGAGGCGGCCGTCATCGCCTCGGCTGCCGAGTACTGGGCGAACTTGCCCAGATCGCCGGCCAGCCCCATCGAGGTGCGCTTGTCCAGCGCCTGCTCTACCGCCGGCGGCAGCGAGATGTTCTCGATGTAGAATTCGGGGATGGTCAGGCCGTATTCCGCCACCAGCTTGCCAAGCTCGCCGGTATTCGCGGCCATGTCCAGAACGGGGATACCGCTGCCCGCGATGATGCGCGAGAAGGACTGCACGATGACGTTGCGGATCTGGTAGCTGATCTCGTCCATCGTGAATTCGCCATCCGTGCCGACGATCTCGCTCAGGAACGTCGCCGGGTCGGTCACCCGAACCGAGTATGTGCCGTAGGCGCGGATGCGCGTGGGGCCGAACTCCGGGTCGCGGAGCATCACCGGGTTCTTCGTGCCCCATTTCAGGTTGTTGAACCGTGTCGTGTTGACGAAATAGATCTCCGACTTGAACGGCGAGCGGAACCCGTGATCCCAGTGCTGAAGCGTGGTCATGACGGGCATGTTGTTGGTCTCCAGCATGTAGAGACCGGGGGTGAAGACGTCCGCGATCTGCCCTTCGTGGACGAAGACAGCCGCCTGCCCCTCGCGCACGGTCAGCTTGGCGCCGTACTTTATCTCGTGGCCCTCGCGTTCGAACCGCCAGACCATCGTGTCGCGGGTGTCGTCCGTCCAGTGGATGACGTCGATGAACTCGCCGGAGAGGAAATCGAAAATGCCCATGGGTCAGGTCTCCTTCATGGTGACATTTGCCGTCATATCGGCCCCGGCTGGCCGTCAAGGATGCGGCGGATCAGCGGGCGCGCCTGTCCCAGGCTCATGCCCGGGGTCAGGTTGGGGTGGTAGAGCAGGCGCAACAGCTCCTCGTCATGAGTGGTCAGAAGGGCGAACTCCTCGTCATCGTTGAAAATCGAGGGCCGCGCCATCGCGCTGTCATTTCCCAGCCCCAGCCCCTGCGCGAGCTCCTCGTGGATGCAGGATCGGCGCATCAGGTCGGGCTGCTCGGACCGGATGAGCGCGATCGCCTTGTTGTAGACGTTCGGATTGCCCGTGCCCACGAATGTCAGAACCATGCAGTAGATGCTGCGCGGCGGATTGCGCACCAGCCCCATGGTGGCCGGCCCGATACCGGGGGCAAGTTCGCGGACGCGGGCGACGGTGCGCTCGCGGTCGTCCTCGGACGAGATGATGACGTGGAAATTGGGGGTGCGCCGGCTCATCGTTACGGGGTGGCCCGTCACCTCCGACAGCCGCCGCGCATAGGCCGCGACGATGGGCGCATCGGTATCGCGCACCTCCTGCGGCACGCGCTTGCCGAATTCCAGACGCATCCGGACCGGCCCGCCCCATCTGCGCAGCGTCCCGGGCCCGTAATCGGACACACGCAGGCCGCCGCCGCGCACGTACTCGTCATAAAAGGCGATGCGCTCGAAGTTCCGGGCGATATCCTCGGTCGTGTAGGGGGTGTCCACGCCGCCGCCCCCGGTGCGCAGCAGACCCTGCGCCAGAAGATGCGATTGCAGCCGCTCGTAATGACGCGTCAGCGCCGCGCTGTTTGCCGACGGTTCATATGCCGTCTCGGTGTCGAGCCCCGGGGGCCGGGCGCGCGGCTTGCCCGGCGGGGACGGCGCGATGCAGGCGGCCAGCAGCGTCAGCGCGCAGAGCCCGGCCGCGACACGCGAGGATATGACGGCGCGCGGCACGCGCGGCCTCAGCGTTCCGGAACCGCGGTGGCGGAATTGTCGCCCACACCGTCGCGACGGGCCTTGGCGGCGGCCAGAGTGTCACGCAATTCCTTTTCCATCTTGCCCAGCTCCTCCTCGGCCCGGGCGCGCTTGGCCTTGCCCTCATCAGCGATCTGCAGGCTTTCCTCGATCGTGCCGATCAGGTCGGCGTTGGCCTTCTTCACCGCCTCGATATCGAACACGCCGCGCTCCATTTCCTCGCGGATCATCTTGTTGGACTCGCGCAGGTTTTCCGCATTGGCGGTCAGCAATTCATTGGTCAGGTCGCTGGCCTCGCGCACCGAGGCCGCCGCCTCTGCGGAGCGTTGGATCGTAACCGCCTGTGCAAGTTGCGTTTCCCATAGCGGGACAGTGTTCACAAGGGTCGAGTTGATCTTGGTCACGAGGCTCTTGTCGTTCTCCTGGACCAGCCGGATGGACGGAAGCGACTGCATCGTGACCTGCCGTGTCAGCTTGAGGTCGTGCACACGCCGTTCCAGATCATCGCGCGCTGCCCGAAGGTCGCGCAATTCCTGCGCCTTGATCACCTGGTCATCCTCTGGGGCCGCGTCGACATCGGCCTGCTTTTGCGGGATCACCGTTTCATCAAGTTCCTTCAGCTTTTCCTGCCCGGCCGCGATATACAGCGCCAGCTCTTCATAGAAATCCAGCGTCTTCTCGTAGAGTCTGTCGAGCGACTTGATATCCTTCAGCAGCGTGTGCTCGTGCCCCAGCAGATCCTCGGTTATCCTGTCGATCTGCCCCTGCACCTCCTCGAAACGGGCGGTGAACTTGGCAAAGGGCGCCGCCCGCCCCAGCAGCTTTTCCCACCACGAACGTTCGCGCCGTACATCCAGCTCGGACACGTTGAACCCGCGGATCGTGGTAACGATGGTCCGCAGGGAATCACCCGCGGGGCCGACATCCTTGTTGCGCACGCCCGAGAGCATCGATTGCGATATTTCCTGCAGCTCGGCCTGCGCGGCGGAGCCGAAGGCGACGATGGAATTGGTGTCGCTCATGTCGATCTCGTCCATGCGCCTGCGGATCTCGGCCGCCTGGTCGGGCGGCGCGCTCTGCAAGGGCACCACCGCATCGGTCTGCGCGGGCTCGGGCAGGACGGCGCGGCTTACCGTCTCGATCTCGGCAAGTTCGGCCTCGGCCTGCTGTCGGGTTTGCTGGGACATGGGTGGTATCCTCATTCGCTGGGGGTGGCCGGGCGGATGCCCTCGCGCCGCAGCCGGTCGCGCAACACGTCGATCTCGACTTCCAGATCGCCGGCATCATCGGCCAGAAGCGCCCGGGTCTTGGCGGTGAAATTCTCTTCAAGGTCAGTCAGCAGGTCGAAATAATCACGCCGCGCACCGGCATCGCGTGAGCGCGCGTAGATCTCGGCGAACTTCACCGTCGCATCGCGCGCGCCCATCAGGTACACGGTCAGATATCGGCGTGCGGTGGTCAGGTCGCGCGGATCGTTTTCCACCGTCCGAAGCATGTCGCGGACGCTGGTCTGCAGGCGCTCGACGCGTTCCTCGGCCTGCCGGTCGCCCGCGCGCTTCACGGCCTCCCGCATCTCGCGCAGATAGGTTTCCGCCTTGTCGACGGCGCGCGCCACGCGCTCGGTCTGGAACTGGTCTACGCCCTCCATGCCCTTGTCGCGCAGCGGGTCCAGCCCGAAGGACACGACATGCAACCCGGTCGTGACCGCGCCGAAGATGACCGGGGCGAAAAGACCCGGCTCGGCCTTGTAGGCGGCAACGGCGATCCCGAGACCCGCCAGAACGGCGGCGAACAACTTTCGCGGCAGGCCGGGCCGTCGCGCGACCTTTCTCGCCTCGTAGGCCGCCTCGGCCCTGAGTCCCTCGCGCAAGAGCCACGCCGAAAACGCCAGCAGGGCCGCCGCCCCGGCGCCGAGGGCAAGCCCGGTGGCGCCAGCGGTGAGCGAGGTGAACAGCGCCAGCGCAGCCGGCAGAAACATGAAATTCGCGCGGGCACCTACAGGGTCGACCCGGGCGGAGCGGTAGCGCGATGCGCCACCGCTGGCCGGAACGTCGGTGTGCTTGTCAACCGGGCTGTATTTGCCGCCGAATTTCCGCGCCATGCCGTTCAAAGCCCCCCGAGCAACCCGCTCGTGACGCCCAGCATGAGGATCATCAGGGCCGCGTAGGCAATTTTCTGCACATTCGTCCCCCGTGCCATCAGCGCGACCTCCCGGCCAAGGCTGCGCGTCTCGCGCGCGGCGCGCACCGTGGCCGAAACCGCCAGCCCGGTCAGCGCAATCATCGCCAGCGCCAGGCAAACTAGCATGATCAGGCGCGCCATACCGTGCCATTCCCGCTTCGGTCGCCCTTGTTCCATGGAAACTTAGGTGAAGGCGCGACCTGTTGCTAGGGGAAACATCCCCCCGCAAGGCGCCGCTTGGGCGCGGGCGAACCCGCCGTCACGCCCGCATGGCGAGCACGGCGCCGGGGTTCATGATGCCCGAAGGGTCAAGGGCGTCCTTGATCGCGCGCATCGCCGCCAGTTTCACGGGGTCGCCGTAGCGGTTCAGGTCCGCCACCTTGAGCCGGCCGATACCGTGCTCGGCGCTGACCGACCCGTCCATCTCGTGCACGAGATCATGTACTGCCTGCTTGATGGCGTCACGCCGGTCGACAAAGGAGTCCCGGCTTTGGCCCACTGGCGGAAAGACGTTGTAATGCAGGTTGCCGTCGCCAAGGTGGCCGAAGCAATTGACGCGCAAGGGGCCGAAGCGGGCAATCGCCGCATTGCCGGCCTCGATGAATTCGGGAATGGCCCCGAGCGGCACCGATATGTCATGCGAACTGACCGACCCGACGCGCCGGTTCGCCTCGGGTATGGTTTCGCGCACGGTCCAGAACTCTCGGCGCTGCGCTTCGGATTGCGCGATCAGGCCATCGGTCACGAGCCCTGCCGAAAGCGCCTCGGAAAACAGCGTTTCGAGCGCCTCCGCAGGCTCCAGCCCGCGCGCAAGGCCGACATCGATCAGCACGCTCCACTCCGGCGGCTCGGGGAAGGGCTGGCGCGTCTCCGGCATCGTCTCGGCCAGGAAATCCAGCCCCGTGCGATGCATGAGCTCGAACGCCGTGATGCCCTCGCCCATGTGCGCACGTGCCAGCGCAAGCAGCCCCAGCGCCGCGCGCGGGCCGGGCACAACCATCAGCGCCGTGCCCTCGCCGGCCGGCCTCGGGAACAGCTTCAGGGTCGCCGCGGTTATGACGCCCAGCGTTCCCTCCGACCCGATCAGAAGGTTGCGGAGATCATAGCCCATGTTGTCCTTGCGCAGCCGGCGCAGCCCGTGCAGCACCTGCCCGTCCGGCAGAACCGCCTCGACACCGAGGCAGAGATCGCGCGCATTGCCATAGCGCAACACGTTCACGCCGCCGGCGTTCGTGGCCAAAAGACCACCGATACGGGCGCTGCCCTTGGCCGCGATGGACAGCGGAAACAGGCGCCCGGCCTGGCCCGCGGCCGCGTGGACGTCCGACAGGATGGCGCCCGCTTCGACAGAGATGACGTTCTCTTCCGGCCAGATACCGCGAATCCGCCGCATCCTTTCGAGGCTGAGCAGCATCGGCGCCGGGCCATCGGGGGCGATCTGGCCGCCGACCAGCCCCGTGCCGCCCGCGTAGGGCACGACCGGGACGCGCTCATCTGCGGCCGCGCGGACGGCCAGCGCCACCTCCTCGGTGCTGGCGGGAGCAACCAGAACGCCGGCCCGGCCCGCCCAGCGCCCCCGCGGCTCCTCGAGGTAGCCCGGGGCCGCATCGCGTATTGCCGCGGCTGGGAGCATGTCGCGCAAGCGCGCGACGAACGTTTCGCCGGCGGGACTCAGTGGCATGGGGCAAGCGCGCCCGGAGCGGGCCGATCGGTCATTCGAAAAGTTTCCTGAGCTCTTTCTCGACCTCGTCCTTGAGCCTGTCCTCCACCGCGTCCTCGACGGACTGGCCCTCCTCGACCTCCACGCCCAGCTCCTTTTCGACCGCGCGGCGCACTTCCTCCTCGGCGCGTGTCCTCAGTTCCTCTTTCTCCTCCTCGAAATTGAGATCGATGGCCTTTTCGAGGTCGGGCAGGATGCTCGGGTCCGCCCACGGGCCGCGGATGCGAACGGGAATGGCCACGCCCCTTGAGGTCTCTCCCTCCAGCAGGACGGGAGTGAACAGGTAGTCGATGTTGCGTTGCCCAAGCCCGATCACCCCCTCGCCCTCGGCCTTGGCCAGCGGCAGCTTCATCAGCAGGTCGTCATTGCGCAGGCGGCCATCCTTCATGGTGAAGGTCGCGCTCATCTCGTCGAAGATCGTCGTGCCGCCGCTGGCCTGTCCCGAACGCATGAGCTTGTCTAGGTCGATGCCCGCGATCACGCCGCGCCCCGTCTTGAACGCGCCCTCGCCGCTCAGGCTGTTCATGATGGCGTGCTGGCTCTGGCCGACGCCGAGGAAACTGATATTGCCGTCAGCCGTGCCGGAAAAGCGCGTGATCCCGGCGGCATCCGTGAGGAAACTCTCCAGATCGAGCCCAGCCGCAGTGATGTCGCCCCCGACCGAGAGGCCAGAGCGGTTGTTCATGACGAAATTGCCCGTCACCACGGCATCGTAGGCGCGCATCTCGCGCAGATCGAAGACAAGGCGCGAATTGTCCAGCGTCGCCATCGCCCGCGTCGCGCCCACCTGCAGACCGCCAAGGTCGATGCTTTCCGCTGCCAGCGCAACCTCGGCATCGGCCAGGGCAAGGGGCGAGGCGTCGATCGGTGCCCTGGACCAGCCTGTGTCAGCCGCCCCGTCGGCGCCGTCCGCTGCGTCGCCCTTGCCCGCGGCAAGCCCGGACAGATCGAGCGCCTCCGCGTCAAGCTGCGCAGTCACGCGCGGCTTCTGCCCGCCAAGGGCAATATCCGCCCCGCCCGTGATCCGGTTGCCCCGGTCGAGCGACAGGACGGTGTCGCGCAGCGCCACGCGCCGGTCGCCGTCAAGCGTGATGCTGGTTTCAAGGCCGATCGTCCGGCCCAGCCCCGCCGGAATCTCGGCCGCGGCCAGCCCCAGCCGGCCGAGGAAGCCGCCTGTATCCTCGATATTGGCCGTCAGCCGGCCCTCGGCCTGCGGTGCGGAACTCAACCGCCCCCGAAACGTCGCGGTGCCGCCGCCGGTATTCAGGGTGGCCTCCGCGTCGCTCACGCCGCCATCTATGAAATCTCCCACCCGGTCGAGAAACCCGCTGATCCGCACGGCTTCTCCGGCCGGGCGCAGCGTGACGTCGAAGGTGGCGCGCCCCTCGTAATCCGGCCAGCGCAGATCGAGGTCCATGCCCCGCATCTCGGTGCGTGCGCCCGTCCCGTGATCGGTGTAGACCAGCGCCGCGTCTGTAATGAGGGCACGATCGAGGGTGAGCGCGAGCGGTTCGAACTCCGCCGGCGCATCGCCTGCATCGGATTGGCCCGACGGAGCGACGCCCTCCACTCCCAGCTTCCAGTTCACGCGACCGTCCGCCGCGCGTTCGAGGTTGATGACGGGCGCCACCGCCTCCAGCCCGGTGATGCGGATGTCGCCACCCCACAAGACTTGTGGTTCCACCCCCACCTTGAGGCTTTGGGCCTGGAACATGGGGCCACCTTCGCCCCAGTCGGCATTGGCGACCGTCACGGCGCCGGTGCTGACGCCAAGAACCGGCCAGACGCTCAGCGTGGTATCGCCCCGCATCGTGACCTCGCGCCCGGTGATGGACGAGATCTGGTCAGACGCGATCCGGGCGATCCGCTCGCCCGGGAGCATGAACAGGGAGACGAGTGCCACCGCCACTGCGGCCAGCACGACAAGAAGCCCGCGAACAATCCAGCGCATCAATGCATCCTTTCGCTGCATCTCAAGTTAGGCCGGCGCCGCCCCTGCAACAACCGCCTTTTCGCTTTGCGCCCGCGCGGGACGCGCCTATATGCACGGCATGATAACGAATCCACCCGACCTGCGCCCCGACATCGCACGCGCCACGGTCGCCGAAACACGCCGATCAGGTCAGCCGCTCATCGGCATGGTTTCGCTCGGCTGCCCCAAGGCCCTTGTCGACAGCGAGCGCATCCTCACGCGGCTGAGGGCCGAAGGCTACGGCATCTCCCCCGACTACACGGGCGCCGACGCGGTGATCGTCAATACCTGCGGCTTTCTGGACAGCGCCAAGGCCGAGAGCCTCGACGCCATCGGCGAAGCGTTGGCCGAAAACGGGCGGGTCATCGTCACCGGCTGCCTGGGGGCCGAGCCCGACTACATCACCGGCGCCCATCCCAGGGTGCTGGCCGTCACCGGCCCGCACCAGTACGAACAGGTGCTCGACGCGGTGCACGCGGCCGTGCCGCCAACCCCCGATCCCTTCGTCGACCTGCTGCCCGCCTCGGGCGTGAAACTCACGCCCCGGCATTACAGTTATCTCAAGATTTCAGAAGGCTGTAACCACAAGTGCAAGTTCTGCATCATCCCCGACATGCGCGGCCGGCTGGCCTCCCGCCCCGCCCACGCGGTGCTGCGCGAAGCCGAGAAACTGGTCGAAAACGGGGTGCGCGAACTGCTGGTCATCAGCCAGGACACCTCCGCCTACGGGGTCGACACCCGCCATGCCGAAACGCAGGGCCACCGCGCGCACATCACCGACCTCGCCCGCGATCTGGGCGATCTGGGGGCCTGGGTGCGGCTGCATTACGTCTATCCCTACCCGCATGTGCGCGACCTCATCCCCTTGATGGCCGAGGGGCGCATCCTGCCTTATCTCGACATTCCCTTCCAGCACGCCCACCCCGACACGCTCAGGCGCATGGCCCGGCCCGCGGCGGCGGCGAAAACGCTCGATGAAATCCGCGCCTGGCGGGCGATCTGCCCCGAGATCGCGATACGCTCCACCTTCATCGTGGGCTACCCGGGCGAGACCGAACAGGAATTCCATACCCTGCTCGACTGGCTGGACGAGGCCCGGCTCGACCGGGTCGGCTGCTTCAAGTACGAAAACGTCGAAGGGGCGCGATCGAACGCCCTGCCCGACCATGTGCCAGAACCTGTGAAGGAAGAGCGCTGGCAGCGTTTCATGGAAAAGGCACAGGCGATTTCAGAGGATAAACTGGCCGCCAAGGTCGGAACCCGGCAAGAGGTGATTGTCGATGACATCGACGAGGACGGCATCGCCACCTGCCGCACCAAGGCGGATGCGCCGGAAATCGACGGATGCCTCTTCATCGACGAGGACACCGGAAAGCTTTCCGTTGGCGACATCGTGACCGTCGAGGTGGACGAGGCGGGGGAATACGATCTGTGGGGGCGGCTGGACCGCTGAATGCGCCCGTGGCCGCGCACGGCGTGCCGGCACCTGCCGTCGCGTCGGGCTGGACTCCGGTCGAGTCGCAGGCAAGATTATACGCTGTGGCCCGCTCCGCCCGCTGTCGGTTCCGGCGCGTGTGGCGGGCCCGCAGGCAGGAGGCGGTAGAGGTGCCTTATCCGAACTACACCAAGGCCGAGCGGATCGCGGATGGCGTGGTGCACGTGCTCGGCGTGACCGCGGCGCTGGTTGGCGTCACGGTGCTCTTTGCCACGTGGTCGCAACACATGGGGTGGTCGATCTTTCTCGCCAGCAGTGTCTACGCCCTTGCGCTGCTGCTGATGCTCGGAGCATCGGCGGCCTATCACCTTGCGTCGCACACCGCGCTGCGCCCCCTCCTGCGCCGGATCGACCACGCTGCGATCTACGTCAAGATCGCCGGATCATTCACGCCGCTCAGCATCATGCTGGGCACGGTGTTCGGCTATGTCGTCCTCGGGCTGGTCTGGTGTCTTGCGTTGGCCGGCGCCGCGACCAAGCTGATGACCCGCCCCGGCGCGATGACGATGGGCTGGGCACCACAGGTCGCGCTCGGCTGGATCGGGCTTGCCATCATCGTGCCGCTCTGGGAGCTGCTACCGGGACAGAGCGTTGCGCTCATCGTGGCCGGCGGCCTGACCTACACGCTGGCCATCGTCTTTTACCGGTGGGATGACCTGCACTTTGCCAATGCAATCTGGCATGCCTTCGTGCTCGTCGCGACGGGCTGCCTGTTCCTCGGGATATCGACCGCGCTGGCGGTTGCCGTGCAGCCCCCCGTCTAGCCGGGGCAGACCGGTTCCGACCGGCAGCCCAGCAGCGCGTTGAGCCGGTCGGCATTCGCGCAGTGACCGGGCACGCGCTCGGCCCCGGCGCCATGCACGGCAAGCCACGCGGTGCAGGTGTCCGAATTCGGGCACTTGCGGCAGCGCGTGACCATGTCCGCGTATTCCGATGCCGACAGCTCGCCCCGGTTCATCGCATCGGACAGGTTGACCCCGATCGCGCGGGCCACCGACCGCGTGAGCCAGAAGGCGAGATCAGGATCGCCCAACCGGGCCACATCAACCGTCATTCCGCAAGCTCCTCTTCAAGATGCAAGATTGCGAACCGCGCGCGGTTGCGACAGGGCCGTGGCGGCGCCGCGTCCACCACCCCGGAGGCAAGCCACGCGCGGCAGCCGCCCGCCCAGCCGCAGGCACGGCACCGTTCGACCGTTTCCGCCCACTCGTTCTGGCCAAGACGGCCCTCCTCGAACGCCCTGACCAGATCGACACCCGTGGCCCTGGCCATGTCCTGCAACAGCCAGTAGTGGCGTCTGGGATCACCAAGCGGCGTCATGGTCAGACGTGCTTGCCCTGCTTCAGCAACTTGAACAGCTCGCCGTTGCGGCACATGGCGGGCGCGTCGTGCGCAACGCCTTCGCGCGTTTCAAGCCACCGCTCGCAGCCGTCAGGGTCCGAACATCCGGTGCAGCTCAACACGGCGTCTCCAAGCGTATCGATCTGCAACTGGCCCTCGAGGATCTTTTCTTCCAGATCTATACCGAGGGAATTGGCCATCCGGTCGACCAGGTCTGCATGGCGATTTCTGTTCAAATTCATTGACATAGGGGCCTCCCGCTTCGAACCCGCCGCATTGCGGATGTGTCAGCCAGACTAGACGGCGGCCCGCGCGCCGTCCTTGACCTGAGTCAACACGCCCCGCCGCGGCCCGTACCAGTCTTTCGCCCGCTCACAGCCCCGAGGCCACCCGCCGCACCAGCGCCATGCGTTGCGCATTGGGCGGATGGGTTCCGAGAAACCGGTCACCGGGATCCGGCAACTGGCCAAAGAACGCCGCCCCCCGTACGGGATCGAAACCGGCCTCGTGCGCGATGACCGTCCCGATCGCGTCGGCCTCGAGCTCGAATTCCCTGGAATAGCGGCGGGCCCCGACCGTCGCCCCGAGGTCGACGGCCGCCTCGATGGTCCGGCGGCCGGCCCCCGACAGCGTGGCCAGACCGCCCAGCAGGATGGCGCCCGTGCGCGCATTCTCGATCTGACGCGGGATATGGTCCGCAATGTGGTGGGCCGCCTCGTGCCCCATGACAAAGGCCAGTTCGTCGGCATTGCGCACCCCCGCGACAAGCGCGCCTGTAAACGCCAGCACAGGGCGCCCGCCCCGGCCCAGTGTCTGAAAGGCGTTCGGGGGCTGGTCCGGCCGGTCATCGACAAGAATCAGGAAATCGCAGTTGACGCCTGCGCCGCGCCGGCGGCAGATGCGTTCCGCGACCGGCTCAACACGCGCCACGACCGTTGCGAATCTCGCCATCCCCGCAGAGTCCGGGCCGGCGCTGTATTCCGGCCGCGCTCCGGCCGCTGGCGCCGGGCCCGCGGGTGGCGGGGAACACCCCGCGACGATGATGACCAGACTCAGGACAATGCAGGCTCGTTTCATGCGTCGCTCTTCTCCCGATGTTGACTCCAGCACCGTCCCGGTGCCGCGCCGGATCCGCATGACGGCGCTTGCATTACGCAGCCAACCCAATAGGCTGAAGTCATGTTTTCCATCGAACACGAATTCGACTCCACCGTGATCACGCTCGTCGATGAAGGCCGTGAACGGTTGGAGGAGGACGTTATCATAAACGCCTTCCAGGAATGCGTCACGGTCGAGCAGTACGACCCCCGCACCGACCGCGTGGAACGGATCACCCTGTCGCCGGCGCAACTGCGCGATCTCGGCGCGGCGCTGAACCTGCCCGAGGGCGTCTATTCCCTGAACGGCCGGACGCTCAATCCACGCTGAAAACCTTGTCACGCGCGGTGTGCCCGCGGACGAGCGCGAGGCGGGACTTGGGCAGCCCCATGGCCTTGGCCAGCAACGCCTGCACCGCGGTGTTGGCCTTGCCCCCCTCCGGCGCGGCGGTCACCTGCACCCGGATCTGCCCGTCGCGCAGCATGATCGCGTTGCGCGACGCCTTTGGCACCGCGCGGACGGAAACCAAGCTGCCCGGCGTGGCGAGATGGCGAAGGTCGGGCGTTGCCATGGGTGACACCTAGCCGTTTCCGCCCGGCGGCGAAAGATGCGGGGTTGACCCCCGGTCGCGACCGTCGGACATGTAACCGTGTTTTCCAACGAAGGACGCACCATGCCCGACCCCGATCCGGCCGCGCTGGACTTCCTGCTTACCCGGCGGTCGCGCCCGGCCAAGACGCTCTCCACCCCGGTGCCGGACCGCGCCGCGCTCGCCCCGATCCTCAGGGCGGCGGCGCGCAGCCCCGATCACGGCAAGCTGGAGCCATGGCGCTTCATCGTGCTGGAACGCGCGGCGCTGGCGCGGCTCGCGGGGCTCGTGGCCGCGACCGGGGCAAAGCTGGGCAAGACCGAGCAGGAGATCGCCAAGGCCCGGGCACAATACGCGGATGCGCATCTGGTGGTGGCCGTCATCGAGGTTGCCAAACCCTCCGACAAGGTGCCGGCCATAGAGCAGAGCTATTCCGCCGGCGCGGTGTGCCTTGCGCTGCTGAACGCGGCGCTGGCCTCGGGGTGGGGCGCGAACTGGCTCACCGGATGGCCGGTTCATGACAGGGACTTCGTGACAAAAGGGCTTGCGCTCGCGCCACATGAGCGGGTGGCCGGCATGATCCATATCGGCACCGAAACGACCACGCCGCCCGAGCGGCCAAGACCGGATACAATGGCCATCACCGAATGGGTGACGGAATGATCTTCTCCTGTTTCTTCAAGGCATTGACCCAGATCGGCGACCCGCGTTTCCGCAAGGTTCTGCTGCTTGGCGTCGGGCTCACCCTGGCGCTGCTGGTGGGGGCATATGCCGGGCTGCTGCTGCTCATCGAATGGCTGACCGGCGCGACCACCGAGCTGCCGATCGTGGGAGAGGTCACATGGGTAGGGGACCTGCTGAGCTTCGGTTCGCTGATCCTGATGGTCGTCCTGTCGGCCTTCCTGATGATCCCGGTCGCCTCGGCCATCACATCGATGTTTCTCGAAGAGGTGGCACAGGCGGTTGAAGACCGGCATTACCCGCACCTCCCGCCCGTCCCCTCGATGCCGTTGGGCGAGGCGATAAAGGATACCGTGAACTTTCTCGGGATCATCATCGGGGCCAATTTCGTGGCGCTATTCCTTTACGCCATCTTCACCCCGCTGGCGCCGTTCATTTTCTACGGCCTGAACGGTTACCTGCTCGGAATGGAATACTTCACGCTGGCCGCGATGCGCCGGATCGGCCGCCAGAACGCCAAGGCGCTGCGGCGCCGCAACATCCTGACGATCTGGACCGCCGGGGTGCTGATGGCCCTGCCGTTGTCGGTGCCGCTGGTGAATCTTCTGATCCCGATCCTCGGGGCCGCGACTTTCACCCACCTCTTCCACAGGGTGTCGGACAAGCGCACGGGCTAGCCCGCCCCCGTCACGCGCGTCGAAAAATCTTGGCCCTAGGCCAGAGACGTCACCCAGAGGATCGTCGCGTCCTCGTCGCTGACCGACACCACGTTGTGGCCCATCGTGGCATCGTAGTAGGCACTGTCCCCGCGACGCATCTCGATGGGTTCGTAGAACTCGGTATAGAGCCGGATAACCCCCGTCAGCACGTAGAGGAACTCCTCGCCGTCGTGGCGCACCCAGCCGTCGAACTCCTCGATGGAGCGGGCGCGAATACGGGCGCGGTAGGGCAGCATCCGCTTCTTGGTCAGCGCCTCGCCCAAAAGCTCGTGCTCGTAGGTGGCGGTCGCGTGATGCGCGCCGGTGCCCGCCTTGGTGACGGCCAGCCGGCCGCTTATCTGGTCCCGCTGCGGCGGGGTGAAGAGCTGGGGCACGGAAATCTCCAGCCCCACCGCGAGTTTCTTGAGCGCGTCGTAGGTCGGCGACATCTGGCCGTTCTCGATCTTGGACAGCGTGGACCGCGCGAGACCGGCCTGCCCGGCCGCCTGTTCCAGTGTCCAGCCACGCGCCTTGCGAAGGTCGCGCACCCGCTCGCCGAGGTTGAGCGGCTCTCCGTGCTCGTCCGCGCCGTCCTGTCGGGCGATGCGGATAAGGTTGCCGGGCAGCATTTCTTTCATGTCCGATGCTATACGCCGGGGCCGGGCCACTTGCAACTGCAACGCGGGATGCCTAATCGGGGTCCATGCTGTCGCAGACCAGGCCCTCACCCTTCCCGCCCTGCCCCGAGCCCTTCAACCTTGCCGCGCATGTGCTGCGGCGCGCGGACGACCTGCCCGACAAGGTGGCTCTGGCCATCCTGGGGATGTCGCGCACGGAGCGATGGAGTTATGCCAAGCTCAAGCGCGCCGTGCTGGGTACCGGCACCGGCCTTCTGCGCGAGGGCCTGACGCCGGGGGACAAGGTGCTGATGCGCCTTGGCAACACGGTGGAATTCCCCATTGCCTATCTCGGCGCGATCGCCGGCGGGCTGGTGCCCGTGCCCACGTCGTCGCAACTGACCGGGCGCGAAGTCGCGGGGATCATCGAAACCGTGGCGCCGTCGCTCGTCCTGCGTGACCCGGAGATCGCCTGCCCGGATGTCGACATCCCGGTCCTCGGCCCCCGGGCACTGGACGCGATGCGGACGCTGCCGCCGGCAGAGTTCGACATGGGCGATCCCGATCGCATGGCCTACATCATCTACACGTCCGGCACCTCGGGCATACCGCGTGCCGTGATGCACGCCCACCGCGCGATCTGGGCGCGGCAGATGATGGTGGACGGTTGGTACGCGCTGCACGAAACTGATCGCCTTTGCCATGCCGGGGCCTTCAACTGGACCTACACCCTGGGCACGGGGCTCATGGACCCGTGGACGGCCGGGGCCACCGCGCTCATTCCCGAACCGGAAACCGACCCGGCGCTCCTGCCCCTGCTGATGAAGCGGCACGATGCAACGATTTTCGCTGCCGCCCCGGGCGTTTACCGAAAGTTCCTCAAGGATGGCGGGACGCTGTCGCTGCCGCGGCTGCGGCACGGTCTTTCGGCGGGTGAAAAACTGCCGGGCACCACGCGCGCAGCCTGGGAGCAGGCGACCGGCACCGGGATATTCGAGGCATACGGCATGTCGGAATGCTCCACCTTCATCTCGGCCGCGCCCGGGCGCCCCGCGCCGGAGGGCACGCTGGGCTATCCCCAGCCGGGCCGCCGCGTGGCGATCGTGGACGGGGACGGCCCGGTGCCCCTCGGCAGCGAGGGAACGATCGCGGTGCACCGCTCGGATCCGGGGCTGATGCTTGGCTATCTCGGCGCGCCCGAGGCCACGGCGCGGAAATTCAGCGGCGAATGGTTCCTGACCGGCGACCAGGGGCTGATGACCGAGGATGGGGCGATCACCTATCTCGGACGCGCCGACGACATGATGAATGCCGGGGGGTTCCGGGTCTCCCCGGTCGAGGTGGAAGCGGTGCTCAACGCACATCCCGGCATCTCTCAAGCGGCGGTCACCGACATAGAGGTGAAAGAGGACGCGCGCGTCATCATGGCCTTCTACACCGGGCCGGAGGCGCTGCCGGAGGCGGATCTGCGCGCCTTTGCAAGCGAGCGACTGGCGGGTTACAAGTGTCCGCGCGCCTTTTTTCACGTCGACGCGCTGCCCACCGGGGCCAATGGCAAAATCCTGCGCCGCGAACTGCGGCCGATCTACGAGGCGCGTCATGGTCAAGCTTGACATCATATCCGACCCGATCTGCCCATGGTGCTACATCGGCAAGACCCTGCTGGACCAGGCGCTGGCACACCGGCCCCTGCACCCGTTCACGTTCGAATGGCATCCTTTCCAGCTGAACCCGGAAATGCCGTCGGGGGGCATGGACCGCAAGGAATACCTCGAGGCCAAGTTCGGCGGGCGGGAAGAGGCCGCGAAAGCCTACGCGCCGGTGCTGGAACGCGCCGCGGAGGCGGGGCTCGAGATCGACTTCTCGGCCATCGAACGGACGCCCAACACGCTGGACGCCCACCGCCTGATACACTGGGCGGGGATCGAGGACAGGCAGATGCCGGTGGCGATGGCGCTGTTCCGCGCCTATTTCCACGATGCGCGCGACATCGGCGACCCCGAGGTGCTCTGCGACATCGCCGACAGCGTGGGCATGGATGCTGCCGTGGTCATGAAATTGCTCAAATCCGATGCCGATGCCGAGGATATCCGCAAAAGGGATGCGCAGTTTCGTGAAATGGGCATCACCGGGGTGCCAACCTTCATCGTCGCCGGCAAACATGCGGTGCCCGGCTGCCAGCCGCCGGACCTCTGGATCAAGGTGATCGACGAGATCAACGAGCAGATGGATGCACCGGAGGAGTGACCGTTGCGTGCCGCGATGAAATGGCTGACGCTGTTCGGGATGCTGGTCGTCATAATTCTCGTCGGCACGGTATTCTTTCGGATTGTCGAGGGCTGGACGTGGATCGACAGCTATTTCTTCACCGTCGTGACGCTCTCGACAGTGGGGTACGGCAACCTCGTGCCCGCAACCGCCCTCGGCAAGATCGGAACGACGGTGTTCATTTTCCTCGGGCTGGGTATCTTTGCAGTTGCGATCCAGCAATTCGGCGCGTTCGCCGTACGCAAGCGGGAAGAACACACCGAATGGCTCATCGGCATGCTGCGCCATGCGCCGCACGCCGATGAGGCAAGACAGGACAGGCCGGCCAACGCGGACACGACGCCCGGGCAAGACGGCTAGATGACGGGGCGTGGCGCGACGCCGCAATGATGCAAACGGCAGTGCGCGGCGCACCTTGTGCAATTCCGGCCTGGGCCAGCGACCTATCCACAAATTGCCGCCAATGGCTTGACTGCTCCTGCTGGCTATCGCTGTCCCCGCGTGGTAGCGCCCGGGAATGAAGCAGTCGCAGATATCTTCGCCCCGCGGCGCGCCCATGGGGCGGCTGGAGTTCGTGGCGTTGATGGCCATGCTCGTGGCCACGGTGGCGTTCTCGATCGACGCGATGCTTCCGGCCCTGCCGCGCATAGGGGCCGAGCTGACGCCCGGAGCGCTGAACCGCGCCCAGCTTGTGGTCACGTCTTTCGTGCTCGGCCTTGGGCTGGGGACGTTCTTCACCGGCCCGCTATCTGACAGCTACGGCCGCAAGACGGTCATACTGTGCGGCGCTGCCGTCTACATCACCGGTGCGCTGCTGGCGGCGGCCGCCCCGTCCCTGCTTTTGCTGGTGGCCGCACGCGTGCTGCAGGGCCTCGGGGCTTCGGCCGCCCGCATCGTGGCCCTTGCGATCATCCGCGATCTCTACGCGGGGCGCGAGATGGCGCGGCTCACGTCCTTCGTCATGATGGTGTTCACGCTTGTCCCGGCCGTCGCGCCGCTAGCCGGCAGCGGGATCATCGCGGTGTCCGGATGGCGCGGGGTCTTTGTCGCGTTCGTCGCCTTTTCGCTCGTCTCGGGGCTGTGGCTGGCACTGCGGCTGCCCGAACCGTTGCCCCGCAACCGCCGGCGCCCATTTCGGGCGGGGGCGCTCATGACCGCGCTGCGCGAGGTGCTCTCCCACCGGGTCGTCCGCGTCTCGATCGCGGTGCAGATGCTTTGCCTGACAACGCTGTTTTCCTCGGTCAGCTCGATACAGCAGGTGATCGGCGAGTCATTCGACAGGGCCGAGGAGTTTCCTTACTGGTTCTTCATGATCGCTCTGACCGCCGGGGCCGGGAGCCTTGTCAACGCGTCCGTGGTCGTCCGGCTGGGCATGCGGCGGCTCATCTCCTTCGCGCTCGGCGCGCAATGCGTGCTGGCGGCAACGGTCCTGATCCTGTTTCTTTCCGGGCTCCCCGAACCGCTGCGTTTTCCCGTCTACATCGCGTGGCAGACCACGGTATTCCTGCAAGCGGCGCTGACACTGGGAAATCTCACGGCGCTGGCCATGGACCCTCTTGGCCACATCGCGGGCATGGCCGCGAGCACCATAAACTCGATCGCGACGGTCGGCTCGGTCATTTTGACGGTGCCGGTGGGCCTTGCGTTCAACGGAACGCCCGTGCCGCTTCTCGTTGGCGTGCTGGCTTGCGTCGCTCTCGGGCTGGCGTTCATGAAGCGGCTCGATAGCGCCGAACGGCTCGATCCTTAGGCGGATTTATTAGTATACTGTCGCATACCGTCTTTCCAGACGGCCCGCGATAGGCTATGACGCGGCCAACCCGGACACCGGCGGCAGCGCCGACCACCCGTTTGCAGCCAGTGATACGGCAATTTTGATAACCTGTTCGAAAGGGACCACCGATGGCCAAAGACCCCAGCCCCGACATCGTCTACACCAAGGTTGACGAGGCGCCCGAGCTCGCCAGCGCGTCGCTCCTGCCGATCATCAGGAAATTCGCGTCTGCCGCCGGCGTCTCTGTGGGCACGAAAGACATCTCTCTGGCCGGCCGCATACTGGCCGCCTTTCCCGACCGCCTCGCCGCCGATCAGCGCATCCCCGACGACCTTGCCGAGCTGGGCGAGCTGGTCAAGACGCCCGGGGCGAACGTGATCAAGCTGCCCAACATCTCCGCCTCCGTTCCGCAGCTCATCGAGGCGGTCCGCGAGTTGCAGGAACAGGGATATTCCGTGCCGGACTATCCATACGAGCCCTCCACCGAGGAAGAGCGGGACATCCGGGCGCGCTACGACGCGATCAAGGGCTCGGCGGTGAACCCGGTGCTGCGGGAGGGAAACTCGGACCGCCGCGCCGCCGCCGCCGTCAAGAAATTTGCACAGGACAACCCGCACCGGATGGGCGACTGGTCGCCCGACAGCAAGACGCGCGTCGCCTCGATGGATGGCGGGGATTTCCGCTCCAACGAGGCGTCCGCCACGCTGGGGCGCGCGGCCACCGCCCGGATCGTGCTGGAGACCGGCGACGGCGAGACGGTGCTCAAGGACGGCATCACCTATCCCGAGGGAACGGTCGTCGATGCCACCTACATGAGTGCCGACAAGCTCGACGCCTTTCTTGCCCGCGAGATCGATAAGGCCAAGGAAGAAGGGGTCCTGTTCTCGCTGCACCTCAAGGCCACGATGATGAAGGTATCCGACCCGATCATCTTCGGCCACGCGGTCAAGCAGTGGCTCAAGCCCGTCTTTGACAAGTACGGCGACGAGATGAAGGCCGCGGGCGTCGATCCCAGCTCCGGCCTGGGCGACCTGCTGGAGCGGGTAAAGGACAAGCCCGAGATCATGGCCGCCATCGAGCAGGTTCGCGCCGAGCGCCCGGCGATGTACATGGTCGACAGCGATAACGGCATCACCAACCTGCACGTGCCCTCGGACGTCATCATCGACGCCTCGATGCCCGCCCTGATCAAGGCCGGCGGCAAGGGGTGGGGCCCCGACGACAAGCAGCACGACGCCGTCTGCGTGATCCCCGACAACTCCTACGCGCCGGTCTATGACGAGACGATCAGCTTCTTCAAGGAGCACGGCAAGCTTGACCCCGCCACCGCCGGCACCGTGCAGAACATCGGCCTGATGGCCCAGAAGGCCGAGGAATACGGCAGCCATCCCACGACCTTCGAGATCCCCAAGGCGGGTACCGTGAAGATGGTGCTGGACGACGGGACGGTGTTGCATGAACACGCCGTCGCGCCGGGTGACATCTGGCGCTCGGCCTCGGCCCGCAAGGCGCCCATCGAGGATTGGGTGAACCTCGCCATCGACCGGCAGAAGGCCACCGGCTACCGCGCGATCTTCTGGCTGGACGAGACCCGCGCGCACGACGCCGAGCTGATCAGCTATGTCAAGCAGATCCTCGAGGCGAAGGACGTGGCCGATCGCTTCGAGATCATGGCCCCGCGCGAGGCCACGCGCGCCTCGCTGGAAACCATCACCCGCGGCGAGAATACCATCGCCATCACCGGCAACGTGCTGCGCGACTATCTCACCGACCTGTTCCCGATCCTCGAATTGGCCACCTCGGCCAAGATGCTGTCGATCGTGAAACTCATGAACGGCGGCGGCTTGTTCGAGACCGGCGCCGGCGGTTCGGCCCCCAAGCACGTCCAGCAGCTGCAGGCGGAAAACCACCTGAGGTGGGATTCCCTGGGAGAGTTCTGCGCCCTTGGCGAAAGCTTCAAGTTCCTTGCCGAGGCCCGTGAGAACGCCCGGGCCAAGGTCCTCGGGGAGGCGGTGGAGGCCGCCACGCAGGGCATCCTCGACAACGGCCGCTCGCCCAGCCGCAAGGTCGGCGAACCAGACAACCGCGACAGCCACTACTGGTTCGCCCGGTACTGGGCCGAGGCGCTGGCGGCGCAAGACGACGATGCCGCGCTGGCAAGGGAATTCGCGCCGGTAGCAAAGGCGCTGGCCGAGAACGAGGCAAAGATCACCGGCGAACTTGCCGCGGCGCAGGGGCAGCCGGCGGATATCGGGGGCTACTATCACCCAGACCCGGCGAAACTCGCCGCCGTCATGCGCCCGTCCGCCACGCTCAACGGCATCATCGGGTGACACAGCCGGGCACCGCGACGGCGCTGCCCGTGACACCATGAGCGGGGGCGGGCCGGACCCTTCATCTTGCCCGAAATACTCCGGGGGTCCGGGGGCTGGCCCCCGGTCCGCTGGCGAACCCGGCCGATGCCCCCGGCCGCCCTACCCGCGCCGCCGCAACACTGGTATACGCAAAGCAACCCTTCGAGAGAGCGCCCATGTCCAAGATCAAGGTAGACAACCCCATCGTCGAGATGGACGGCGACGAGATGACCCGGATCATCTGGGATTTCATCAAGCAGAAACTGATCCTGCCCTATCTCGACATCGACCTGCTCTATTACGACCTCGGCATCGAGAACCGCGACGCCACCGAGGACCAGGTCACCATCGACGCCGCCGAGAAGGCCAAGCAGGTGGGTGTCGCCGTCAAGTGCGCCACCATCACGCCCGACGAGGCCCGGGTCGAGGAATTCGGTCTCAAGAAGATGTGGCGCAGCCCCAACGGGACGATCCGCAACATCCTGGGCGGCGTGGTGTTCCGGGCGCCGATCATCTGCCGCAACGTCCCCCGCCTCGTCCCCGGCTGGACCAAACCCATCGTGATCGGGCGCCATGCCTTCGGCGACCAGTACCGCGCCACCGACATCAGGTTCCCCGGCCCCGGCAAGCTGAGCCTGAAATTCGAGGGCGCGGATGGCGAGGTGATCGAGAAGCACGTGTACGACGCGCCCTCCTCCGGCGTCTACATGGGCATGTACAACCTCGACGACTCGATCAGGGATTTCGCCCGTGCCTCGATGAACTATGCCCTCAAGATGGGTTGGCCGCTCTACCTGTCGACCAAGAACACCATCCTCAAGGAGTATGACGGCCAGTTCATGGCGCTTTTCCAGGAGGTGTTCGATGCCGAGTTCAGGGACAAGTTCGAAGCCGCAGGCATCGAGTACCAACACCGGCTGATCGACGACATGGTGGCCTGCGCCATGAAGTGGAACGGCGGTTTCGTCTGGGCCTGCAAGAACTACGACGGCGACGTGCAGTCCGACACCGTGGCGCAGGGCTTCGGCAGCCTCGGGCTGATGACCAGCCAGCTGATGACCCCGGATGGCAAGATCATGGAGGCCGAGGCCGCCCACGGCACGGTCACCCGCCATTACCGCCAGCACCAGGAGGGCAAGGAGACCTCCACGAACTCGGTCGCCTCGATATTTGCATGGGCGGGAGGCCTCAAGCACCGGGCCAAGCTCGACGGCAACGAGGATTTGAGGATCTTTGCCGAGACGTTGGAAAAGGTCGTGGTCGAGACGGTGGAGTCCGGTCACATGACCAAGGATCTCGCCCTGCTGGTCGGGCCGGACCAGGGCTGGTTGACAACGATGGGCTTCCTCGAGAAAGTCGACGAAAACCTCAGCAAGGCGCTCCCCGGCTGACATCGCGGTGCAGTCCGGTCGGGCGTTTTTCCGGCAACAACATCACGGTCGGCGCTTGACGGCACCCGGCACAGCGGGCGGTATTGCCCGGCAAACGAAGCGGAGGCGTGGCCATGGCCAATGCGTATCTCATACTGCTGCTTGCAGTCCTGTTCGAGGGGCTGGGGTCCATGTCGCTGCAGGCAAGCCAGCAATTCACGCGCTTCTGGCCCTCCGTGGGCGTCGTGGTGGGCTTTGGCGCCGCCTTCTACCTTTTCACCATCGTCCTGAAATACCTCCCGCTCGGGGTCACCTACGCGATCTGGTCGGGGCTCGGCATCTGCCTGACGGCCTTCCTTGGCTGGGCGATCTTCCGTCAGGGCGTTGATATCCCGGCTTTGCTGGGCATGGCGCTGATCATCGCCGGGATCGTGGTGATAAACGTCTTTTCCAGCACGGCCACGCACTGAGGACTGTCACCCGCAGGTGTCAGCCCCTGTCGCGAGTACGCGCGTGCATGTCTGCAATCATGCGACTCGCGGTCGTCTCGAACGCGGCCGGAACGATCGCGTGAACGAGGGCGCAGCAGCCGGCGGCGAGCAGCCTGGCGCCGAACATGCCCGCGAACGCGGCATGTTCGAGATAGGTTTCGTCCACGCTGCGGGGATGGTCGAGAAAGATTTTCCGGATCATGGCACGGACCTCTTGGTTCAATACTCCGGGCCAGTGTCTACCGCGCTGCCCGGCAACATTTTTCCCAAAATGTCCATGAACTACATGGATATTGGGACAATATCTCAATAATCTGCTTCCATGGGCGATATCGATGAAATTGACCGGCGAATCCTGTCAGAGCTTCAACGGGACGCCGGGCTGCCGCTGGACCGGCTGGGAGAGCGCGTCGGCCTGTCGCGCAATGCCTGCTGGCGGCGGATAAAGGCACTGGAGGCGGCCGGCATCATCCGCGGCCGGGTCGTGCTGCTGAACCCGCAAAAGCTGGGGCTGGGGCTGACCGTATTCATGCAGATCAAGGCAGCCGCGCACGACGCCGACTGGCTCGCGCGGTTCGCCGCAGCAACCCGGGCCATGCCGGAAATACAGGCTGTCTACCGGATGACGGGGGAGCTGGATTACCTGCTGCGCGCGCGGGTGGCGGACATGGCCGACTATGACAGGCTCTACCAGCGGCTGGTCGGTCGATTACCCATGGCCGACGTTTCGGCGTCCTTCGTCATGGAAGAGATCAAGGAAACCACCGAGCTGCCGCTCTGAGCTTCGTCAGGAGGCCTCCTCGGTGTCCGGCCCCATCCGGTGGAAAAGATCGATGTCGCGCACGGTGATCATGCCGCTGATGATGATGCCACCGATGATCACCCACAGCACGGCCGAGATGCCGGTGACGATCCATGCCTTCTTGCGAAGGTTATGACGCTCGGGCGATCCCGAATGTGTTCCGGGCACGATCTCGCCTGCCTCGCCCTGCGTCTGGATACGCATGGGCAGCACGACAAGGAACGTCATGAACCAGATCACCATGAACAGCACGACGGCCGAGGCGATGGACATCAGACTTCCTCCAGTTCGACCAGCGTGCCCTGGAAATCCTTGGGATGCAGGAAGAGCACGGGCTTGCCGTGGGCGCCGATCTTGGGCTCGCCAGATCCCAGCACCCGCGCGCCGCTTTCCTTCAGGCGATCACGCGCGGCAAGGATGTCGTCGACCTCGTAACAGACATGGTGGATACCCCCGGCCGGGTTTTTCTCGAGAAAGCCGTTGATCGGGCTGTCCTCGCCCAGCGGGTAGAGCAGCTCGATCTTGGTATTGGGCAGTTCGATGAAAACCACGGTGACCCCGTGGTCCGGCTCGTCCTGCGGCTCTCCCACCGTCGCGCCCAGTGCGCCGCGATACTGCTCGGCCGCTGCCTCGAGATCGGGCACGGCGATTGCAACATGGTTCAGGCGTCCGATCATCTGCTGTCCTCTCGTGTCGCTTGTCCACGTTATGGAGCCCCAGCCCCGATGAGGCAAGCGACAGGCGGCCGCAACCCGCGATTAACGCTTCATTAGCCAAGCCTGCCTAGCGTGGCGGGGCAACCTCATCCGAAGGGAGCCCCCAATGGACGATCTCAAGGACTGCATGATCTACAAGACACCCACGGCCACGCGCCCGTTGCTCGGCATGACCATCCTCGTGGTCGAGGACAGCCGCTTTGCCTGCGAGGCGCTGCGCCTGATGTGCCTGCGCAGCGGGGCGCGCATCCGCCGGGCCGATTGCCTCGCCTCGGCACGGCGCCATCTGAAGGTTTACCGCCCCTCGGCGGTCATCGTCGACATGGGGCTGCCCGACGGGCCGGGGGCAGAACTGATATCCGACCTGGCCGGGGCGATGCCGCGGATCGGCGTGATCCTCGGCATGAGCGGGGATGACGGGACCGAGGACGCCGCGCTGTCGGCGGGGGCCGACGGGTTCCTTGGTAAACCGCTGACCACGCTTGCCGGCTTCCAGCAGGCCGTGATTGCCGCACTGCCCGACGATCAGAAACCCGATGGACCGCGCAGCGTGGCCACCGATACCGTCACGCCCGAATGGTCCGCCTACCGCGATGACATCGCCCATATCGCCAACCTGCTGGAAACCCGGCAGGACGGCGCAACACTTGACTACGCGGCACAGTTCCTGCGCGGCGTGGCGCTTGCGGCACGCGATTGCCCATTGGAAAACGCGGCAACCGATCTGGCGGAATCGCGTGCCGTCGGCAGGTTGACGCACGACATGACCACCCGGCTCATACGCCTCCTGCGCGCCCGCACCGCCAGCCGGGCCGCGATCTGACGGCGCCCGGCAGCGTCACCGCGTGGCGGGGTCGCTCGCCGCGCGGACGAGCCGCGTGAGATCGCTCAGCCGTTCGGCCTGCACGCCGGTGCCGTCGAAATTGGCCGCTGCAAGCCACAGGCGGAACGCCTCGTCGAGCGCCGGCCACTCGGTATCGATTACCGAGAACCACGCCGTATCCCGATTGCGCCCCTTCACGACGGCCGCCTGCCGGAAAATCCCCTCGAAACTGAAGCCCAGCCGCTGCGCCGCGCGGCGCGATGCCATGTTCAGCGCATCGCATTTCCATTCATAGCGGCGATACCCGGCCTCGAACGCCCATTTCATCATCAGGTACATCGCCTCCGTGGCGGCGCGGGTCCGCTGCAACCGTGGCGACATGACGATATGCCCCACCTCGATCGAGCCGGCCGCCGGCTGGATCCGCAGGAACGCGGCAAGCCCGCCATGCTGGCCGTTGTCGAGATCCTCGATGGCATGGAAAAGCGCATCGCCCCTGCCGGTCACACCGCGCATCCAGCGGTGGAACTGCGCGGCCGAGGGGAACGGGCCGTCAGGCATGTAGTCCCACAGTTCGTCATGCCCGTCGAAGGCGCGGTAAAGCAGCGCCGCGTGCCGCTCGGCCTCCAGCCGCTCAAGCCGCGCATACCGGCCCTGCATGGCAACTCCGTCGGGCAAAGACGGCACCGTCCAGCCGGGAACGGGCCGCCCTGCAGGCCGTTGCGTTTTCCTGTCCAATGGCGCCCCCTCACCTCCGGCCTCGAGAATAGGCGCGGATAATCCAGGTTGGAAGGGCGCCGGAGTCAGAGGATCAGCCCCGGGTCGACGCCAAGGTCAAGCCCGGGGAACACGGTCTGCTCGATCACCCGCCGGTCGAGCCCGAGGAGATGATGCATGATCCAGCCGGCATGCGCGCGCACGTCTCTGGTCGGCATCAGGTCGCGCCGGCGGTAAAGCTCCGCCTCCGTCAGCCCCGGCCAGTCGGTGACGATGCGCCCGCCGCGCAACGCGCCGCCGGCCATCATCATTACACCACCCGTGCCGTGATCGGTGCCCCCGGTTCCGTTGGCGCGCGCGGTGCGGCCGAACTCGGTCATGGCAATGATCGAAGTCTTGTCCCAGACCGGGCCGAGGCCGTCACGCAAGGCCAGAATGTTGTCCGTGAGTGTCCCCAGCGCACGCGGCAGAGTCCTGTGCTGGCGCGCGTGCGTGTCGAACCCGCTGATCGAGTAGGCGGCGATGCGCGTGTCACCGCGCAGCCGCTCGGCCGCAAACTGCGCGATCTCCCCGGTTCCGCCGCCCTTGCGGCGCGGCGCACGCATGCTGTCCTGCATCGCGTCCATCATGCCCGCGGTGTCGAGTGGCCCGTCCTCCGTCAGCGAGGCGAGACTCTCCTGCGAGAGGTCAACGGCCTCCTGCATCGCGTCTCGGAAAAGGGGATCTTCATGCATCACCATTTCAAGCAGCCGTTGCGCCTGCGGGCTCAGCGTCAGCGCGGCATCCGGCGACCAGTCGGCCACCTCCGCCGCCCCGCGGGTCAGCAGCATGTCCGACTGTCCGATGGCATAGGCCGTCTCCGATTCCGTGCCCGGAACGGTCTGGAGCATGCGGTTGAGCCATCCGTCACGCCGCCCGGTTGGGCCGGATGCGCCCGAGCCCGCCTCGAGGATGTCCTGGCCGTCGAAATGACTGCGCTTGTCCCGGTAGGGCGTCGAGACGGCGTGCGCGAACCCCAGCTGCCCGGCCCGCCAGAGCGGCATCAGCGGGGCCATCGCGGGGTGCAGGGCGAAGAACCCGTCGAGATCCAGCTCGCCCGGCACGTCATCGCCGGCCATCCCGTCCCGGTAGGCCGCGAATTCCCGCGCGCCGTAAGGCCGGACCGCGTCGAGCCCATCGAGCCCGCCGCGCAGGATTATGACCACGAGCCGGTTGTCCCACGGAGCACTTGCCATCGTCACGGGGGTCATCAGCGGGCTGGCGGCCAGCGAACACCCCAGGGCGGCCGAGCGTGTCAGGAACAGGCGGCGGGAATGATCGGTTCGGGACATGCGCGTGCTCCTGGTTACATCCGCTGGAATTCCGGCGAGGCCAGAACAAGGCCGATACCCTCGGCCCGCGTCTCCGCCCCGCGCGCCGCGCGGCGCACGCTGTCGGAGGCGACGCCGCCGAGCGCCGTTTCGACGAACTCGCGCGGATCGGGCAGCACGCGACGCAGGCGGAACGGCGCGGTCATCCCCCATTGCAGCCGCGCCGCCAGCCGTTGCGGGGTGATCCACTCGGCATCGGACTCGGGCCAGCCATCGGGTCCGGTCGGGCGGCCCCAGCTCTGCCCCATGAGCTCCAGCGGGTCGAGAAAGAGGTTGCGCATCTTGCGTATGCTGCCCGACGGCACGTGTTGCGGCACGATGTCCAGCGCGCGCAGCGTCGATCCGACGAAATCCAATGGCGGCTTCACGTTGCCCGGACGTGCCGACCAGGCATCCGGATGATCGAGCAACACGGCATAAACGGCCACGAGATCACCGCCGGTTTCTCGATAACGCGCGGCCATGTCGCCCACGAGCGCGTCCGTCGGCGCGTCCGAGACGAAGTGCACCGCCAGCTTGCGGGCGAGATGGGCGGCGGTTGCCGGATGCCTTGCGAGATCGTCCAGCACTTCGTGAATATCCTCCAGCCGCGCCGGGTCGCCCCCGTATTGCCTGCCCAGAACCGTTTCGGCACCCGGCTCGGCCCAGCCGCCAAGGAACCGGACCCCGTGGCGGTCACTGTAGGTCAAACCCGTGAGCAGCTCGGCCAGCTGCCGCACGTCATCCTGGGTGTACGGCCCGTCCGCGCCCAACGTGTGCAGTTCGAGCAGTTCCCGCGCCAGGTTCTCGTTGAGCCCCACCCCCCTCTTGGCGCGCTGTGCGCGCAGGCTGTTGGGCCCCGACGAGAGGCGCTGATCGAGGTAGCTGATCATCAGGGGATGCGTGACCGCCGCGCGCAGCATGTCGGAAAAGCGGCCGGCCAGATGCGGGCGTATCGCCTCCTCGGTGTAGGTGGCATAGGAATGCCGCATCAGGTTGCGCGGGTCGGCGGCGGTGAAATGATCGGTCCAGAAGGCCGCGAGCCGTTCGCGGAACCCGTCCCCGGTCAACGCGCGGCGCAGCAGCGTCTGGCCCAGCCATCCCAGCCCGGCCCGGAACGTGCTGCGCGCCGCGCGCCTCAGCTCCCCCTGCAGCGCCTCGCGCTCGGCCTCGTCCCGCGTGTTCCTGTAGGCTTGGCGAAGCGCCTGAATCTCTCGCCGGTGGGTCACCGCGACCTTGAAGCCGGGAACCGGAAACGCCTCGGCCGCGCGGTCGGGGCCGGACAGGCGTGCCAGCATGTCCGCCGTCGACGCCGGCGGCGCGATTGTCGGCGAAAGCCCGCAGCCAAAGCGGATCGCCGCACGTTCGGAATCAAAGCGCATTGGGCGCCCTCGCGGATGTCACGTGCCTCAGTATAGCATCTGCACGCTCATCTCCATCATGCAAAGACGCCGCACGACACGCCATGCGCGCCGTTCCGCCGGTTATTTTGATGTCTGCTCAACACCGCCTACCCTGTCACCATTAAGCATTGATCAACACACATCGTTCTACTAATGTTCCAATGACAACCTGAGCAGGTTCGGGCTATATGCTGGATATGACACAAGACCCTTCGCAAGATTTGTCCGAATTCCTGGACCAAGACCGCTTCGGCACGGTGATGGCAGATCCGCCGTGGCGGTTCACAAACCGCACCGGCAAGGTCGCGCCAGAACACAAACGCCTGTCGCGGTACCCAACGATGACCGTAGACGAAATCTGTGCGTTGCCGGTCCGTGATTTCTTGGAGGACCGCGCGCACTGCTATATCTGGGTGCCCAACGCACTTCTGCCCGAGGGTTTGCAGGTCATGGCAGCCTGGGGATTCGATTACAAATCGAACATCGTCTGGCACAAGATCCGCAAAGACGGCGGTTCGGACGGACGCGGCGTGGGATTCTATTTCCGCAATGTCACAGAGATCCTTCTCTTCGGGACGCGTGGCAAAAATGCCCGAACTTTGCCACCAGGGCGCCGGCAGGTGAACATGCTGCAAACGCGCAAGCGGGAGCATTCGCGAAAACCCGACGAACAGTATGAACTAATCGAAAGCTGCTCCTGGGGGCCGTATCTGGAGCTGTTCGGGCGCGGTATAAGGGAAGGCTGGACAGTCTGGGGCAATCAAGCGGATGCCGATTACAAGCCGAGTTGGAAAACGTATCCCTACAACTCGGGCGTGGCGGCAGAGTAACCCGAAACGCTGGACAGGGGTAAACCTATCAGCAACAAGGGACAGGGATTGCCGACACCGCGCGTTATCCTGTCTTCCAGTTTACCCCAGTGCGTCGTCGCAGTTCCGAATTTATCGGCAACAAACGATTGGGCAAAAGCATCCGCGAATGGAACCTGACGTCTCAATAGACGGTCCAGCGCTTTCTTTTGCCGAGCGGTCCGTTCCTTCATGCCCCAAGGCTCCAGTTCCTCGGGACCCCGAATACCTTCTTCGCGAATCGTACTCGCGACGATATCTCGCATCGCCGCCTACATGGCCGCCCCGCGCGTCACCAGCACACCCAGAGAAATCGCGCCTTGCGCATGAAGCCGCTGAAAGTTTTCGAGGTCACGGTCGAAGAACGGATCTTTGTTGTTCCACTCGATTTCAAGAGCCAGTGTCCCTTTATCGCAGTGCAGCACATGGTCGATTTCGTGGGATTTCGCCTCTCGCTCCTCGCCGTCCACTATCGTGCGAATGATGAAATTATGTTTCTTCCAGCCTGCCTCATAGAGCGCATCACGGAGACGCATGGTTGATTGCGCCTGGCCGCCACCGCTTTGGATCAGTTCTCGCGCGGATATGCTGAAATTGAGCAGCGACGACACCAGTTCTTCCGTCTCATCCGCAAAGTCGCCAGACAGTATCGCCTGCGCATGATTACGCGTTGTGACATCAAATCCGGCAGCATGCAGGACGTGGAACATGGCTACGTCACTCCCGCGGCAGGAGCCGCAGCCCGAGTTCCATCAACTGGTCCGACGTGGGGTCTGAGGGCGCGTTCATCATCAGGTCCTCGGCCCGCTGGTTCATCGGGAACATGATGACCTCGCGGATGTTCGAGGTGCCCGCCAGCAGCATCACGATCCGGTCGATCCCCGCCGCGCAGCCGCCATGCGGGGGCGCACCGTACTGGAACGCGTTGACGAGGCCGCCGAAACGCTTGCGAACCTCGTCCTCGTCATAGCCCGCCTTCTCGAAGGCACGGAACATGATATCGAGCCTGTGGTTGCGGATGGCGCCAGAGCAGATCTCGTAACCGTTGCAGGACAGGTCATACTGCCAGCCCAGCACGTCGAGCGGATCGCCCTCCAGCGCCTCCAGCCCGCCCTGCGGCATCGAGAAGGGGTTGTGAGAGAAATCGACCGCGCCGGTCTCCTCGTCCTTCTCGTACATCGGGAAATCGACCACCCAGCAGAAAGCGAAACGGTCCTGCTCGGTCAGCTCAAGCTCCTCGCCGATGACGTTGCGCGCCTTGGCGGCGACATGCTCGAAGGCGTGCGGCTTGCCGCCGAGGAAGAAGGCGGCGTCGCCCTTACCGAGGCCAAGCTGCCGGCGGATCGCCTCGGTCCGCTCGGGGCCGATGTTCTTGGCCAGCGGGCCGGCGGCCTCCATCCCCGACTCTCCCTCGCGCCAGAAGATGTAGCCCATGCCCGGCAGGCCCTCTTTCTGGGCGAACACGTTCATCCGGTCGCAGAACTTGCGCGATCCGCCGCCCGGCGCGGGGATGGCCCTGATCTGGGTGCCGTCCTGTTCCAGCAGCTTGGCGAAGATGGCGAACCCGCTGCCCCGGAAATGGTCCGAGACATCGGCCATCTTGATCGGGTTGCGCAGGTCCGGCTTGTCGGTGCCGTACCAGAGCGCCGCGTCGCGGTAGGAGATGTGCGGCCAGTGCTTGTCGACCTTGCGGGTGCCGCCGAATTCCTCGAACACGCCCTCGATCACGGGCTGGACGGTGTCGAAGATATCCTGCTGCTCGACGAACGACATCTCCATGTCGAGCTGGTAGAAATCCGTGGGCGAGCGGTCGGCGCGGGGGTCTTCGTCGCGGAAACACGGCGCGATCTGGAAATACTTGTCGAAGCCCGACACCATGATGAGCTGCTTGAACTGCTGCGGCGCCTGCGGCAGGGCATAGAATTTCCCCGGGTGCAGGCGCGAGGGCACGAGGAAGTCGCGCGCCCCCTCGGGGGACGATGCGGTTATGATCGGCGTCTGGTACTCGCGGAAACCGATATCCCACATGCGCCGCCGGAAACTGGCCACCACGTCCGAGCGCAGCGCCATGGCGCGCTGCATCGCCTCGCGTCGCAGGTCGAGATAGCGGTAGCGCAGGCGCGTTTCCTCGGGGTATTCCTGGTCCCCGAAGACCATCAGCGGCAACTCGTTCGACGCGCCGAGCACCTCGATGTCGCGGATATACACCTCGATTTCGCCGGTGGGCAGCTTGGGGTTGATGAGGCTGTCATCGCGCGCCTTCACCTCGCCGTCGATGCGGATGCACCATTCGCTGCGCACCCGGTCCACCGCGTCGAAGACGGGGCTGTCGGGGTCGCACAGCACCTGCGTGACGCCGTAGTGGTCGCGCAAGTCGACGAAGAGCACACCGCCGTGGTCGCGGATGCGATGCACCCAGCCGGACAGGCGGACGGTCTCGCCCACATTCGATTTCGTGAGATCTGCGCAGGTATGGCTGCGATATGCGTGCATGGGGTCCTCTCGCGGGGCGGTTTCGGGGCGTGGCCACGATCCGCGCCGATACACATGCGCGGGACAGCAAAGTCAAGGGGCGGCGGGGCGCCGCCCGCGCTGCCAGCGCCTCAAAACCGTTTACAGGCCCGGAAAATTAAGCAAAACTGGGTAGTAACAGGCAGGTTGCCCCCATAATCGATAACGACGGCAAGTTGTGCATCATCGTGCAGAGGCGTTGTGGGGACGCGCAGACTGACGGGGTGAAACATGTGGAACAAGGTTTTCGACGGCTTCCTGAGCCACTTGATGCGCGAGGGCGATTTGCGCGTGACGTTCGCCGACGGCAGCACCTGCAGTTACGGTGACGGCTCCGGCGACCCCGTCCATGTCACGCTCCACGATGCGAACCTGCCGCGCAAGATCATACTGTCGCCCGACATGGCCGTGGGCGAAGCCTACATGGATGCGCGCCTCACGATCGAGAATGACGACCTCTACGGGTTCCTCACGCTGGCCATCCGCAACATTGCCCAGCAGGGCGATCCATGGTTCCGTCGTCCGCTCAACTGGGGCCGGCACGCCATGCGGTACCTGCAGCAGTTCAACCCCGCCAGCCGCGCCCGGGCGAACGTGGCGCATCATTACGATCTCTCGCGCGAACTTTACGACCTTTTCCTAGACAAGGACCGGCAGTATTCCTGCGCGTATTTCCGCGACCCCGAGATGACCCTCGACGAGGCGCAGGAGGCCAAGAAGCACCACATTGCAGGAAAGCTGCTGATCGAGCCGGGCATGCGGGTGCTCGATATCGGCTGCGGCTGGGGCGGGATGGGGCTGACCCTTGCGCGCGACTACGGCGCCGAAGTGCTGGGCGTGACCCTGTCGCAGGAGCAGCACGCCATCGCCAACCAGCGGGCAGAGGACGCCGGCCTCGCGGACCGTTGCAAGTTCGAGTTGATGGACTACCGCGACGTTACGGGCCAGTTCGACCGGATCGTTTCCGTGGGCATGTTCGAGCATGTCGGCGTGCCGCATTACGAGGAATATTTCCGCAACGTCCGCAACCTGCTCAGGCATGACGGGATCGCGCTCATCCACACGATCGGGCGGTCGGACCCGCCCGGCACCACGAGCCCGTGGATCCTCAAGTACATCTTCCCCGGCGGCTACGTGCCCGCCTTGTCCGAGGCGATCGCCCCCGTGGAGCGGCAGCACCTGTTCGCCACGGATATCGAGGTGTGGCGCCTGCACTACGCGCAGACGCTGCAACACTGGCACGACCGTTTCATGGCCAACATCGACAAGGCACGCGCGCTTTACGATGACCGGTTCTGCCGCATGTGGCGCTATTACCTGATCGCCTGCGAGCTCACCTTTCGCTACAATTACCAGGTGGTTTTCCAGTTCCAGCTCACCAAGGAGCAGGACGCCGTGCCGCTGACGCGTGACTACCTCTACCGGGGCGACGGGACCAAGCCGATGCGCCACGCCGCCGAGTGAACACCCCCGGAGTTCAGGCCATGGTTGCCGGAATCAGGCCGCGCAGCGCATTGCCCACGTAGAGCGCGCGCGCCGCGCGCAGATGCGCGGGCGTCAAGATTTCCTCCCGCGCCATTCCACGCGCGAGCAGGTCCTCGCGCAGAACGCCGGGCAGCACGCCACAGGCGACAGGCGGCGTAACCATGCCATGCCCGAAATCCACGAAAAGGTTGGTGATCGTTCCCTCGCACAGTTCCCCGCGCTCGTTGACGAAAAGAACCTCGTCGACATTTGCCGGCATCGACTGCCGCGCGCGGTCATAGACGGCGCGCTCTGTCGTTTTGTGACGTCGCCACGGGTCGCCGGACGCCAATCTCTCGGACGCAAGACCGAGCCGCCAGACCGTGCCATCCGGCAACGGCGTGAACGGAACCGTCTTGAGCGTGACCGCGCCATCGGGCGCGACGGTCAATCGCAGCCGGAGCGGCCCCGTTCCGCGCACCGCGTCGAGCCATGCCCCGGGCGCGTGCGGCGTGATGCCGAGCGCGACGGCGCTGCGGTGCAGGCGGGCCAGGTGGCGGTCGCGCAAATGGACGCCCGCGCCGGGTGTCCAGAGACAGGTTTCGATCAGGCGAAAGCCGGGATCAGCCGGCGGGCGAAGCGTGTTTTCCATAGGGCCTCTTCGTACTCCGCGGCAGCGGTGCTGTCATGCACCACGCCGCCGCCCACGCCCAAAACGGCCTGCCCGTGCTCGACCATCAGCGTGCGGATGGCCACGCTGAATTCCGCCCGGCCGTCCGGTGCGGCCCAGCCGATGGTGCCGCAATAGATATCGCGCGGTCCAGCCTCCAGGGCGGAAAGGATTTCCATCGCCCGCAGCTTGGGCGCGCCGGTAATGGACCCGCACGGGAACAGCGCGTGGAATATCTCTCCAAGCCCGGCGTCCGGGCGCAATTCCCCGGTGACGAGCGACGTCATCTGGTGCACGGTCTCGTAGCTCTCGATACTGAAGAGCTCCGGCACGCGCACGCTGCCCGGCGCGCAGATGCGCGAGATATCGTTGCGCAGCAGATCCACGATCATCAGATTCTCGGCACGGTTCTTTTCGTCCTGCGCCAGATGGGCGCAGCGGCGCGCATCCTCGGCCGGGTCGTCGCCCCGGGGCTGGGTGCCTTTCATCGGGCGGGTTTCGATGCGCCCCGCCGCGTCGGTGCGGAAAAAAAGCTCGGGCGAGCGGGACAGGATGTCCGGACCGCCCGTGCCCTGCACAAGTGCGCCGTGGCGCACGGGCTGCGCATGGGCCAGCGCGGCATAGAGGGCGTCCGGCGTGCCCTCGGCGGCCATGTCGACGGGGAACGTCAGGTTCGCCTGGTATATGTCGCCCGCGCCGATGAAATCATGGACCTCGCCGAAAACGCGCGCATACGTGCCTTCGCTCCAGCGCGGGTGGAACCCGCTGAGCGCCGCCGGCCCGTCCTTTACGGGGGCGACCTCCATCGGCCCGTCATAGACCCCGAAACAAAGCAGCGGCAGACGCCGGCCCGGCGGCTGCAACGGCGCAAGGTGCGGCTCCAGCGCATAGCCCAGCTCGTAGCTGGCGTAACCCGCGAGCCATGCGCCGTCCGCCTGCGCCCGCGTGAGCGCCTCCAGCGCGCCGGGCACTTCCCGTGGCGAGTCTGCCACGATCAGATGCCTTGCCCCCTCGAACCGGCAGGGCTTCAGCTTCGGTCCCTGGTCGAAACGAATCTTCACGCGCGGCATCTCCTTCACATACACCCGCGTCCTACCTAATTCCTCCGTTCCCGGCTGACACCCTCAAAAACGCCGTTTTCGCCGGGGTTTGCGATCCCCCTTGCACAGCCTTGCGTGACGGATATAACCGCCGGGATTTTGCGCTGCTCCAGGGAGCTCTCATGCCGAAGAGAACCGACATCTCCTCCATCATGATCATCGGCGCGGGCCCCATCATCATCGGACAGGCGTGCGAATTCGACTATTCCGGCGCGCAGGCCTGCAAGGCGCTCAGGGAGGAAGGGTACCGGGTGATCCTCGTCAACTCCAACCCGGCCACGATCATGACCGACCCCGAGTTGGCCGATGCCACCTACATCGAGCCGATCACGCCCGAAATCGTCGCGAAGATCATCGAGAAGGAACGCCCCGACGCGCTTCTGCCCACCATGGGCGGGCAGACCGGTCTGAACACCGCGCTGGCGGTGGCCGACATGGGCGTGCTGGAAAAATTCGGCGTCGAGCTGATCGGCGCCAACCGCGAGGCCATCGAGATGGCCGAGGACCGCAAGCTTTTCCGCGAGGCGATGGACCGGCTGGGCATCGAGAACCCCGCCGCGACCATCGCCAACGACATGGACGAGGCCATGGCCGCGCTGGAGCATGTGGGCCTGCCCGCCATCATCCGGCCTGCCTATACGCTCGGTGGCACGGGCGGCGGCGTGGCCTATAACCGCGACGACTACGAGCATTACTGCAAGTCCGGGCTCGACGCCTCGCCGGTCAGCCAGATCCTGATCGACGAGAGCCTGCTGGGCTGGAAGGAATTCGAGATGGAGGTCGTCCGGGACAAGGCGGACAACGCGATCATCGTCTGCTCGATCGAGAACGTCGACCCCATGGGCGTGCACACCGGCGACTCGGTCACCGTGGCCCCCGCGCTGACGCTGACCGACAAGGAATACCAGATCATGCGCAACGGCTCCATCGCCGTGCTGCGCGAGATCGGCGTGGAAACCGGCGGGTCGAACGTGCAATGGGCCATCAACCCCGAGGACGGGCGCATGGTGGTGATCGAGATGAACCCGCGGGTGTCGCGCTCCTCCGCGCTGGCCTCCAAGGCGACCGGATTCCCGATTGCCAAGATCGCCGCCAAGCTGGCCGTGGGTTATACGCTCGACGAGCTCGACAACGACATCACCAAGGTGACGCCGGCGAGCTTCGAGCCCACCATCGACTACGTCGTCACCAAGATCCCGCGCTTCGCTTTCGAGAAATTCCCCGGATCGGAGCCGACACTGACCACCGCGATGAAATCGGTGGGCGAAGCCATGGCCATCGGGCGGACGATCCACGAAAGCCTGCAAAAGGCCCTGTCCAGCATGGAGACGGGGCTTTCCGGCTTCGACGAGGTCGAGATAGAGGGCGCCACCGACCCGGCAAACGGCAAGGCCGCGATCGTGAAGGCCTTGAGCCACCAGACCCCCGACCGGCTGCGCACCATCGCGCAGGCGATGCGCCACGGGCTGACCGACGACGAGATACACCAGGTCACCCGGTATGACCCGTGGTTCCTTGCCCGGATCCGCGAGATCGTCGAGACCGAGGCGGCGGTGCGCGACGGCGCCCTGCCCGGCGACGCCGAGGGGCTGCGGCAGCTGAAGATGATGGGCTTTACCGACGCGCGGCTGGCCACGCTGACCGGGTTCACCGAGGCCGATGTGCGTCGCGCCCGTCACGAGGCCGGCGTCACGGCCGTGTTCAAGCGCATCGACACCTGCGCGGCCGAGTTCGAGGCGCAGACGCCCTACATGTATTCCACCTACGAGGCCCCGATGATGGGCGACGTGGAGTGCGAGGCCCGGCCGAGCGACCGCAAGAAGGTCGTGATTCTCGGCGGTGGCCCCAACCGCATCGGGCAGGGGATCGAGTTCGACTATTGCTGTTGTCACGCCTGTTTCGCCCTGACCGGCGCGGGCTACGAAACGATCATGGTCAACTGCAATCCCGAAACGGTGAGCACAGACTATGACACCTCTGACCGCCTCTATTTCGAGCCGCTGACATTCGAGCATGTCATGGAAATCCTGCGGGTCGAACAGGAGCGCGGCACCCTGCACGGGGTGATCGTGCAGTTCGGCGGCCAGACCCCGCTGAAGCTTGCCAACGCGCTCGACGCCGCGGGCATCCCGATCCTGGGCACACCCCCCGACGCCATAGACCTTGCAGAGGACCGCGAGCGGTTCCAGACGCTCGTCAACAAGCTGGATCTCAAGCAGCCCAAGAACGGGATCGCCTCCTCCGGCAAGCAGGCGCTTGAAATTGCCGAGGCGATCGGCTTCCCGCTGGTGATACGCCCCTCCTACGTCCTCGGCGGGCGCGCGATGGAGATCGTGCGCGACATGGCCCACCTGGAACGCTACATCAACGAGGCGGTCGTCGTCTCGGGCGATAGCCCGGTTCTGCTGGACGGCTATCTCGCGGGCGCCATCGAGTGCGACGTCGACGCGCTCTGCGACGGCAGCCGCGTGCACGTGGCCGGTATCATGCAGCATATCGAGGAGGCCGGCGTGCATTCCGGCGACTCGGCGTGTTCGCTGCCGCCCTATTCGCTCTCGAACAGCACCATCGCGGAGATCGAGCGCCAGACCGAGGCGCTGGCGCTCGCGCTGGACGTTCGCGGGCTGATGAACGTGCAGTTCGCCGTCAAGGACGATGATATCTACCTCATAGAGGTCAATCCGCGGGCCAGCCGCACCGTGCCCTTCGTGGCCAAGGCAACGGATTCGGCCATTGCCTCGATCGCCGCGCGGCTGATGGCGGGCGAAACGATGGAATCCTTCCCCCATCGCGGCCCCTACCCCGCCGACGCCAAGCCCGGCTCGCTGCCCATGGCCGACCAGATGACCCTGGCCGACCCGGCGATGCCGTGGTTCTCGGTCAAGGAGGCGGTGATGCCCTTCGCGCGGTTCCCCGGCGTGGATACCATCCTCGGCCCCGAGATGCGCTCCACCGGCGAGGTCATGGGCTGGGACGTGTCCTTTCCGCGCGCCTTCCTCAAGGCGCAAATGGGCGCCGGGACGAACCTGCCGGAATCGGGGCGGGTCTTCTTCTCCATCAAGGACGCCGACAAGACCCCGCTGCTCATCGAAACCGCCCGCACGCTGGTCGATATCGGCTTCTCCATCGTCGCGACGCGCGGCACGGCCGGCTTTCTCGACAGCCACGGAATCGCCTGCGAGATGGTCAACAAGGTCTACGAGGGGCGGCCCGACGTGGTTGACATGCTCAAGGACGGGCAGATCGCGCTGGTGATGAACACCACCGAGGGCGCGCAGGCCGTCGAGGACAGCCGCGAGATCCGGTCGGTTGCACTCTACGACAAGATCCCGTATTTCACCACGGCGGCGGGGGCGCATGCCGCCGCGCGTGCCATCAAGGCGCGCAACGAGGGCGACCTCGACGTCATGTCGCTGCAAGGGCCACCGCCACGGCCCGTGGGCTAGACGGGAATAGCCCCGATACAAGTGGTTGAAAACCGGGCCTTAATCGGATTTGTCCACAGCCATGCCAGCGGGTTCGGACTGGTATGCAGCGGCTGCATGGATTTTCCGTTCGAATTCTATTGCGCGAAAGTCTTGGGCGCTTATATGCGGGCTACGAGAGGCGGCAGACGCCGACTCGCGGGCGAAACCTCACACATGCAGGAGGGCTACCATGACGCGCGATGAACTGAACCGCGAACTGCGCATGCATAGTGCCACGTGGCAGAGCGTGGTTCTGGTGTATGGCCTGCTTGTCGGAACGCTTGTTCTCTCGGCACTGTCCATCACCGCATAAGAGCCCGCGGGCGCGTCAGCGCCCGCGTCACGCTTGCCACCATGTCTGAAATGCGCCGGGCGGTCCTTCCGCGCGGCGCTTGTAGTTTGAAACCGGATGCCGTGCCATCCCCTCCCTGCGAAGGAGTCAAGCGATGACCCGTGACCAGCTTATTCGCGAACTGCGCATGCACAGCGCAACATGGCAGTCGGTTGTCATCATGTACGCCCTGATCGTCGCGACCATGGTCCTGTCCGCCATGGCGATCCTCTGATCGTCGACACGGCTGCCCCTGGCAAAGCGAAACGGCGGAGGTTTCCTCCGCCGTTTCTTGTTTTCTTCGTGTGCTCTATTCGACCTTCTGATCGCCCGGATCGATCTTGGCCGTCGCGGCGTCGCCCACGTTGTCGACTCCGCGCTCTTCCAGAAGGGATGTCAGCCAGTTCGGGTCCATCTCCGGCACCGAGCTGAGCAGGAGGTCGGTGTAGGGGTGGTGCGGCGGCGTGAACATCTCTTCCTTGGGCCCCTGCTCCACCACCTTGCCGTGCTGCATCACCACCACCTCGTCCGCGATCGACCGCACCGTGGCAAGGTCGTGCGTGATGAACATGTAGGCGAGGTTCAGCTCGTTCTGGAGGCGGTCGAGGAGTTTCAGGATGCCCTCGGCCACCAGCTGGTCCAGCGCCGACGTCACCTCGTCGCAGACGATGAAGGACGGCTCGGCGGCCAGCGCGCGGGCGATACCGATCCGCTGTTTCTGCCCGCCGGACAGCTCCGGGGGATACCGGCTGTAGAACTGCGACGGCTCAAGCTCGATGAGATCCAGCAACTCGTCGATCCGGTTCTTCAGCGCGGCCCCCTTGAGACCGGAGTAGAACTGGGCCGGGCGCCCGATGATTTCGGCGATCCGAACCTTGGGATTCAGCGCCGTGTCCGCCATCTGGTAGATCATCTGGCACTGCCGCAGCTGGTCCTTGGTGCGGTCCTTGTAGTTGGGCGGGAACGGCTCCCCCTTGAAAAGGACCTGCCCCTTGCTGGGCGGCAACAGCCCGGTAATGACCCGCGCCGTGGTCGACTTGCCCGACCCCGATTCCCCGACCACGGCCACGGTCATGCCCTCGTAGATGTCGAAGGACACGTCGTCGAGCACCTTGGCCCCTCCGGTATAGGAGGCATCCACGTTCTGCACCGAGATCAGGGGCGTGCCGTCCTTTGGCCGCTGCTTCTGCGGACGCTTGAAGGACCGGACCGCCCAGAGGGACTTGGTATAATCCTCCTGCGGGTTGTCCAGCATCTCCTTGGTGGGCGCCTGCTCCACCTCCTCGCCCTTGAGCAGCACCTTGATGGTGTCGGCCATCTGGGCGACCACGGCGAGGTCATGGGTGATGTAGATCGCCGCGGTGTTGAACTGGTCGACGATGTCGCGGATCGCCGCCAGCACCTCGATCTGGGTCGTCACGTCGAGCGCGGTCGTGGGCTCGTCGAAGATGATGAGATCCGGCCGGCACGACATGGCCATCGCGGTCATCGCCCGCTGGAGCTGCCCACCCGATACCTGGTGCGGGTACCGGAACCCGATCTCCTCGGGGTTTGGCAGGCGCAGCCGGCGATAGAGCTCGACCGCATCCTCCTGCGCCTCCATCCGCTTCTGCAGCCGGTATTGGAGCGGCGCCTCGGTATGCTGGTCGATGAGCTTGTGCGCCGGGTTGAAGGATGCCGCCGCCGACTGCGCCACGTAGGCGATGCGCGAGCCGCGCAGCGCACGTTTCTCGCTCTCGCTGGCGGTGGTCAGCTCCATCCCGTCGAACTCGATCGAGCCTTCGGAGATGCGCGTGCCGTCGCGGGCATAGCCCATGGCCGCGGCACCGATCGTCGATTTGCCCGCGCCGGACTCGCCGATCAGGCCCATCACCTCGCCGCGGTGGAGGGTCAGGTCGACACCCTTGATGATGTCGACCCATGTCTCGTCGGTGTACCCCTGGATCTTGAGGCCCTTGATCTCCAGGAGGACGTCTTTCTCATTGAATTTCTTGACCATGTTAAGTCTCCTTCAGGCCGGAGGACCGCCACAGCATCCAGTCAACCACGAAGTTGACCCCTACGGTCAGCAAGGCAATGGCCGCGGCCGGGATGAGGGGCGTGATGTCCCCGAACGAAATGAGCGTGGCGTTTTCCCGCACCATCGACCCCCAGTCCGCCGTGGGCGGCTGGATACCGAGCCCGAGGAACGACAGGCCGGCCACCAGCAGGAACACGAAGCAGAATTCCAGACCGAATTCTGCCACCAGCGGGGCGGTGGAGTTGGGCAGGATTTCCTTGCGGATGAGATACCATGTCCCTTCCCCGCGCAGCTTGGCCGCCTCGATGTAGTCCATCACCACGATGTTGCCGGCCACCGCACGTGTAAGGCGGAAGACGCGGGGCGCATAGATGATGGCCACGGCGACGATGATCACGATGATCTGCGGTCCGAAGATCGACAGCATCAGCAGGGCAAAGATGAGCGACGGGATCGACATGATCACATCCGCCACCCGGCCCATGAACTGGTCGAACCACCCGCCCTTGGTGGCGGCCAGCAGCCCTGCGAGCGCGCCGAGGATGAAGGCGGCGATGGTGGCGGCGAGGGCCAGGCCAACCGAGTTTCGCGTGCCGTAGATGATCCGGCTGAAGATATCGCGGCCCAGCTGGTCCGCGCCGAGAAGCATCTCGTCATTCGCCGGGGCAAACGCCGAGGCGATCACCTCGGCCTCGCCATGGGGCGCGATCAGGGGCGCGAAGACGCCCAGGATCACATAGGTGAAAATCACGAACATGCCGAAGGCCGCCGTGAGCGGCGCGGTGCGCAGTTCCTTGGCCATCTCTTCCGAGGCCATCGCGATGAGAAACTCGCGGAACCCGTAGGAGACCATCGCGGCGAGCGCGAGCACCCCGGCGGCGACCGCCACGAACATCAGCGCCCCGGTGCCGCCCACGATCCCCAGCACGAAAGACACAAGAGTCAGCGAGAAAAGCAGCAGGAACACCGCCCGCTTGTTCATGTATGCCGCAACGCAGGACGCGGCGAGGAGCACCGTGTAGTATCCGATGACAAACCAGCTCATAGTTCCGCCTCCTTACTTCGGATGCCGCAGACGCGGGTTGGTGAGGATCGCGCCGACATCCGCCGCGAGGTTCAGCAGGATGAAGGTCGCCGCGAAGATGAGGCAGCAGGCCTGCACGACCGGGAAGTCCCGCTTGGACACGGCGTCAACCAACGCCTGGCCGATGCCGGGATAGACGAACACCACCTCGACCAGAACGACGCCCGTGATCAGGTAGGCGAGGTTCAGCGCCACGACGTTGATGATCGGCGCCCACGCGTTCGGAAGGGCGTGCTTGACGATGACCCTCCACGGCGGCGTCCCCTTGAGCCGCGCCATCTCGATATAGGGCGAGGAGAGCAGGTTGATGATCGCGGCACGGGTCATGCGCATCATGTGCGCCATCACCACGAGCACCAGCGTCAGTGCCGGCAGGAACGTTCGGTGCAACAACTCCCAGAGCGTCATGTCCTCGCTCAGGCTCGAAATCGCCGGGAACATGCCCGCGTTTACCGCGAAATACAGGATGAGGATGTAGCCCAGGAAGAACTCGGGCGATGAGATGAAGGACAGCGCCATCACGTTGGCAACCCGGTCGAAGATCGAGTTGCGCAGCAGCGCCACGATGATCCCGAGGATGATCGAGACGGGGACCGCGATCACGGCCGCGTAGGCCGCGAGGAACAGCGTGTTCATGAACCGGTCGCCGATCGTGTTGGCGACGGATTCGCCGGTGACGATCGAGTTGCCGAAATCAAACATCACGGCACCGCTGAGCCATTCGAGGTACCGCACCACGGCGGGTTTATCGAGGCCCATTTCCTTGCGCAGCGCGGCGACGTTCTCCTCGGTCGCGCCCTGGCCGAGAACCGCCTGGGCAATATCGCCCGGCAGCAGTTCGACCATGAAGAAAATGATGATCGAGATGACCAGAAGAATGATCAACCCGAGGCCGAGCCGTTTTCCAACGAGCCCTAGTATGTCTCCCATCTGTCCCTCCTGCTGTTGTCAGACGCCCGGTTCGGGTTCCGGTGTTCCGGGTTACGTCAAGACAGAGTGTCTTTTTTCCTCGGCGGGGAGCCTTGAAGCAACTTCTGTGCCCGCGTCGGTTAATTGGTCCGCCCGGATAAAAACTTCGACTGGGCGGACAATGCCGCCCCGGCGCGCTGGCGCCGGGGCGAAATCGCGCTTAGGCGTCGTCGAACCACCAGCGGCTGCAGCCGCGGGCGCCGTCAACCTGCCAGCTGGCGGCAAGGTTGGGGCCGTGCTTGACGTTGGAGCGGCGCGCGTAGACGAAGTTCGGGAAGAACGGAATGATCGTGCCGCCGTCGTTCTTGGCCAGCATCGCCATCTCGCGGTACATCTCGGCGCGCAAGGAGTCGTCGAGTTCCGACTTGGCCTTGATCAGCAGTTCGTTGAACCGCTCGTTCTGCCAGTGGCTCTCGTTCCACGCCGCGTCCGCCTTGTAGGCGAGCGAGTACATCACGTCGGGCGTCGGACGTGCGCCCCACTGAACCACGCACCACGGCTTCTTCAGCCAGACGTCGGAATAGTAGCCATCGTTGGGCTCGCGCTTGACGCTGATGTCGACGCCGCCGGCCTTTGCCTGCTCGGAGAAGAGCACGCACATGTCCACCGCGCCCGAGAACACCGAGTCGGCCACGCTGATCTCGGTGCTCAGGCCCTCGGCCCCGGCCTTCTTGAGCAGCGATTTCGCCTTGTCGGGATCATAGTCGTTCTGCGGGATGTCATCGGGCCAGTAGGGCATGGCCGGCGAATGGTGGAAGTCGTTGCCGATCGTCGCGGTGTTGAAGGTGATCTTCTCGATGATTTCCTGGCGGTTGATCAGGTGCTTCATCGCGTTGCGCACGTTGACGTCGTCGAACGGCGCGGTGTCACAGAACATCGGCATGGTGATCGCCGCCGCCGAGGGCACGTTGTCGATCTCGATGTTGGGGTCGCGCTGCAGCAGGGCGAGCGTTTTCAGCTCGATCTGCGTCACGGCATCCACGTCGCCGGTGACCAGCGCGGTCTGGCGCGCGTTGGGGTCGTTGAGAACGGTGATCGTGACCTTGTCGAAATAGGCGCCGTCAAGGTGCCAGTCGTCGTGGCGCTCAAGCTCGTAGTTGACACCCATCTCGGCATTGACCAAGCGGTACGGCCCGCAGCCCATGCCGGACTGCCAGTTGATCGAGCCGTCGTCGTTGGCCGGGCAGATGGCAAGGTGATAATCCGTCATCAGCCAGGGCAGGTCTGCATTGCCGCCCGCCAGCTTGACCGTGATCGAATGGTCGCCGTTGTCCACGATCTCCTCGATGTCGGAAACCAGCGCCGCGGCGGCCGAGGTTGTGTCCTCCCCGCGGTGGTGATTGAGCGACGCGATCACGTCGTTGGCGGTCACCTTGTTCCCGTCGTGGAAGGTCGCCTTGTCATTGAGCTTGAACGTCCACTCCTTCGCGTCCGGCGAGGCCGACCACTCGGTCGCCACGTCCGGCCCGAGCGAGCCGTCCGGCTCGATCAGGGTGAGGTAGCTGCGGAAGGTATGCGCCAGCATGATGGTGGAATAGGTGACGTAGGTGCCGGGATCGTGCGTGTCGGAGGTGTTCCCGTCATGCGAGCCCAGCCGGAAGTGCCCGCCGCGCTTCGGGGCCGCCTGGGCGGAACTCGTCCAAAGCCCGGTCGCTGCAGAGGCCGTCATACCGGCCGCCAGCGAATAGTGCATGAACGACCGGCGGGAAATCTTGCCCTCGCGGGCCGCGTCCGCCAGTCGGTCGATTAGAATCTGGTCTTCGTGCTTGGTCATGATCTCTCCCTGAAGGATTGCTGTTGTTGGATGTAGCCATCACCACTGTATATGGGTCAAATCAAAATTCCCCATCCGCGGCCGAAGTGCGTAGCCAATAAACGACATATTCTAACCAAAACACGAAATTCCATGCAGTTCTACCCTTTAGTTACAGCACTCAATGTAAATTTGGGCACTCAACCCGCGCCGCGCCGTCGCAGGCGCCGGATGCCTGTCCGCAACGAAAAACGGGGCGCAGGCATGGTGCCTCGCCCCGCGTGTCGCACCGGTGCCGGCCGTGCCGGCACCGGGATGTCGGCAGGTATCAGGACGCGAACCACCAGCGGCTCGGGGCGCGGGCGCCGTCGAGTTCCCAGCTCGCCGCGAGGCTGTCGCCACGCATCACGTTGCTGCGGCGGGCGTAGACGAAGTTGTTGAACATCGGGATGATGGTGCCGCCGTCGTTGCGCGCCAGCAACGCCATCTCGCGGTACATCTCCGCGCGACGCTCGTTGTTCAGCTCCGCCTTGGCCTTGAGGAGCAGTTCGTTGAACCGCTCGTTCTGCCACCGGCTCTCGTTCCAGTCCGCGTCGGCCTTGTAGGCCAGCGAGTACATCACGTCGGGCGTCGGACGCGCGCCCCACGACACGGCCGTGAACGATTCCTTCAGCCAGACATCGGAGTAGTAGCCGTCATTGGGTTCGCGCACGACCTTGACATCGATGCCCGCCTGCTTGGCCTGCTCGGAATAGAGCACGCACATGTCCACCGCGCCGGAGAACACGCTGTCGGCGGTGTGGATGTTGACGGAGAGCCCCTCGGCCCCGGCCTTCTTGAGCAGCGACTTTGCCTGATCGGGGTCGTATTCGCGCTGCGGGATGTCATCGGGCCAGTACGGCATGGCCGGAGAATGGTGGAAATCGTTGCCCTTGGTCGCCGCGCCGAACGCGATCTTGTCGATGATCTCGTCGCGGTTGATGGCGAGCTTCAGCGCGTTGCGCACGTTCACGTCGTCGAACGGCGCGGTATCGCAGAACATCGGCATGGTGATCGCGGCCGCCGAGGGCACATTTTCCACCGCGATGTTGGGGTCGCGCTGCAGCAGCGACGACGTCTTGAGGTCGATCAGGGATACCGCGTCAACGTCCCCGGTGACCAGTGCCGTCTGACGCGCGTTGGGGTCGTTGAGCACCAGCATTTCAACCTTGTCGAAATAGGCGCCTTCAAGGTGCCAGCCGTCGTGACGGCTGAGCGACCACTGGACCCCCCATTCGCCCTGGTCGATCTTGTAGGGGCCGGAGCCGTCGCCCGACTGCCAGTCGATCGTTCCGTCGTCGTTGGCCGGGCAGATGGCGAGGTGATAGTCCGTCATCAACCACGGCAGGTCCGCCAGCCCGCTTTCCAGCGTGACGACGACGGTATGATCGCCGTCCGCGGCCACATCGGTGATAGAGGTCAGCAGCGCCTTGGCGGCCGATGTCGTGTCCTCGCCGCGGTGGTGGTTCAGCGAGGCGACAACATCATTCGCCGTCACCGGCTTGCCGCTGTGGAACGAGGCGTTGGGGTTCAGCTCGAATGTCCAGACCGACGCGTCCTCGTTGGCCTCCCAATTGCTGGCGAGGTCCGGGCCGAGCGTGCCGTCAGGCTCGATGAGCGTGAGGTAGCTGCGATACTGGTGCGCCAGATAGATCTGCTGGCGCGACACGTACGTGCCCGGATCATGGGTGTCGGAGGTATTCCCGTCGTGCACGCCGACGCGGAACGTGCCGCCGCGCTGCGGCGCCGCATGGGCGGAACTCGTCCACAGCCCGGTTGCGGCCGAGGCTGTCATGCCAGCGGCCATCGAATAGCTCATGAACGACCGGCGCGAGATACGGCCTTCGCGCGCGGCATCCGCAAGACGGTCGATTAGAAGAGGATCGTGCTTCTTTGTCATGCTTTTCTCCCTGGAAGTCTTTACCCGTGCGACCCGGCGCACTGAAACATTATGCGCTCATGCCGCACTGCACACATCACGTGATTCTGCGGGTACTTTGAAAATGACATGCCAATAACAAAACACGAAATCCCTCACGCTTCCACCCTCTCTTTTTATCAACGGAGGGATTCCCATATTTTACAGGTAGATAGCCAGACGCAAACGTCCCGATCCCGGCGGGGCGTTCAGCCACGCCGGCTGCGCAGCCGGGCGAAATAGTCCAGCCGCCGCTTCAGTTCCCGTTCGAAGCCGCGCTCGACGGGCTGGTAGAGCACTTGGCGCTTCATCTCCGACGGGAAGTAGTTCTGGCCGGAAAAACCGTCCTCGGCATCGTGGTCATAGGCATAGCCCGCGCCATAGCCCTCGTCCTTCATGAGCTTGGTCGGCGCGTTCAGGATGTGCTTGGGGGGCGGCAGGCTGCCGGTGTCCTTCGCCGCCCTGCGGGCGGCCTTGTAGGCGGTGTAGGTCGCGTTGGACTTCGGCGCCAGCGCGAGATAGGTCACCGCCTGTGCCAGCGCCAATTCGCCCTCGGGACTTCCAAGGCGTTCATAGATCTCCCACGCGTGCAGGCAATGTGTCTGCGCCTGCGGGTCGGCCAGCCCGATATCCTCGACCGCCATGCGCGTGATCCGGCGAGCAAGATAGCGCGGGTCCTCGCCGCCCTCCAGCATCCGCGCCAGCCAATAGAGCGCCGCGTCGGGATCGGAGCCGCGCACGGACTTGTGAAGTGCCGAGATCAGGTTGTAGTGCGCGTCCCCCGACTTGTCGTACTGGGCCGCCCGCTTCATCAGCCGGGCCGTCAGCCCGTCGGTGTCCAGCTGGCCTTCGGTTCTCCATGCCGCGACCTGCTCGATCAGGTTCAACAGCGCCCGCCCGTCCCCGTCGGCCATCTCCAGCAACGCCTCGCGCGCCGGGCCATCCAGTGGCAGCGGGCGGCCAAGTTCCGCCTCGGCGCGCTGGGCCAACAGCTCCAGATCGGCCAGCGAGAGACGCTCCAGCACGAAAACCTGCGCCCGGCTGAGCAGCGCTGCGTTGAGCTCGAAGCTGGGGTTCTCGGTCGTGGCCCCCACCAGCAGGATCGTTCCGTCCTCCATGTGCGGCAGGAAGCTGTCCTGTTGCGCCTTGTTGAATCGGTGGATCTCGTCAACGAAAAGCAGCGTACCCTGCCCGTTGGCGCGCCGGTGCTTGGCCTCGTCGAAAACCCGGCGCAGTTCCGGCACCCCGGTAAAGATGGCACTGATCTGCACGAAATGCAGATCGGTCTCGTCGGCCAGCAGGCGGGCGATGGTGGTCTTGCCTACCCCCGGCGGCCCCCAGAAGACGAGAGAGCCGAGGCTGCCCGCGGCCAGCATCACGCCGAGTGGCCCGTCGGGCCCCAGCACCTTGTCCTGGCCAACCACCTCGGACAGCTTGCGCGGGCGCAGCCGGTCGGCCAGCGGGCGCGGCGCCGTGTCGGGCAGCGCCTCGGGCTGGGTATCGAAGAGATCGGGCACCGCCGCTACAGCCTGAACCGCATGGACAGGCGCCGCGGACCGCGCTGAACCTCGAGGCTCAGCCACCGCCGCGCATCCGCCAGCAGGCTCGCCGCCATCTCGGACGTCTCGACCGGTACCTCGTTGATCGCCGTCAGCACGTCCCCCGCGCGCAGCCCGGCCCGCCGTCCGACGCGGCCGGGATCCTCCACCACGGCACCGCGGGCCGACAGGGGCAGGTCAAACTCGCTGATGACCCCCGGATTGACGGTGGACAGGGTCATCCCGGGAATGGCCGATTGCCGGGGTGTTGTCAGCCGCGCGCGCGGCGGGGTGTCTGGCGCCGGGACCAACGCGACCGTCACCTCGCTGCGTTTGCCCTGCCGGACGCGCGTGACGCCCGCTTGCGTGCCGATACCCGCCACAGACATGCGAAAGATCATCTCGGCCGGGGTGTTGACGGGGTGCCCGTCCACGGCGGTGATCACGTCGCCGGTCTCGATGCCCGCCTCGACGAACGGGCTTTGCGGATGCAACTGCGAGATCACCACGCCACCCGGCCTGTCCAGCCCGAGCGCCTCCACCATGTCCGCCGTCACGGGCTGGCCGTCGAGCCCCGGCCATGGGCGTTCGAACTCGGTGTTGCCGGCGCGCGCCTGCGTGACGAATTGCGCGACCAGCGCCGACGGAATGGCGAAACCGATCCCGTTGGACCCGCCCGATCGGCTGAGGATCGCGGTATTGATACCGATGAGCCGCCCGTTCACGTCCACCAGCGCGCCGCCGGAATTACCGGGGTTGATCGGCGCATCGGTCTGGATGAAATAGCCCCGCGCATCGCCTGTGGCCGTGCCCGAGCGCGCCAGCCCCGAGACGATACCGCTGCTGACCGTCTGGCCCACGCCGAAGGGGTTGCCGATGGCCAGCACCAGCTCTCCGACCTGCACGGTGTCGCTGTCGCGCAGCCCGAGCGCGGGCATCCCGCGCGCATCCTCGAGCTTGAGCACGGCAAGGTCGCTCTCTTCGTCCGACAACAGCACCTCGGCCGAGAATTCGCGCCGGTCGTTGAGCACCACGCGGATGTCGGTGGCCTCGCCCACGACATGGTAATTGGACACCACGATACCCTCCGCGCCGAGGATGACGCCCGAGCCGAGCGAGTTCTGCACGCGCTGCCGGGGCGTGCCGAAATCGCGGAACAGGTCCTGGAAGAACGGATCGTCGCTGAACGGGCTGCGCACGTCCACCACCCTGCGGGCATAGATGTTGACCACCGCCGGGGCGGCCTGTTTCACCACCGGCACGAACCCGGTACGTATGTCGGCCGCATCCCGCGGAACCCGCATCTCGGCCAAGGCGGGCGGGCCGATCAGCAGGGCGATGAAGAAAAGCACCAGTCGCATCGTCATTCCTGTACCGTCACGACCTCCGATATGCTGGGCCGGACGGCGGATTGCAAGCGGCGGCGGGACCGCTCCCAGAGAATGCGAAACCCCCGCCGGCGGCACCGGCGGGGGTTTTCAATTGCGGAGGGGTGGCCCTCAATCCTCTTCGGCGGCCTCTTCGGCGGCGACGCGTTCCTTGTCGGCCTTGCCCTTGGCGTCGGGATCGCGATCCACCAGTTCGATGATGGCCATCGGCGCCATGTCGCCGTACCGGAACCCGGCCTTGAGCACGCGGACATAGCCGCCCTGACGGTCCTTGTAACGGGGGCCCAGCACGTCGAAGAGCTTGGCGACATGCGTATCCTGCTTGAGCTGGGCGGCAGCCTGGCGACGTGCGTGCAGATCACCGCGCTTGCCAAGCGTGATGAGCTTTTCGACGACCCGGCGCAGTTCCTTCGCCTTGGGCAGCGTCGTCTTGATCTGTTCGTGTTCGATGAGCGAGCCGGCCATGTTCGCCCAAAGCGCCTTGCGGTGCTCGTGGGTGCGATTCAGGCGGCGGTAGCCTCTTGCGTGACGCATTTTCGTGTCTCCTTGACGTGTTTTGCTTTGTCCGGGGCCCGATGCGCGTCAGACCCTCTCCTTGGGGCGGGAATGCCCGGGCTCGGTGGGTTGCCCCCTGCGCGTACTCCGCAGGGTGGGGACAACCCGCCATCTCTCAGAACTGGTCCTCGAATTTCTTGGCCAGGTCCTCGATGTTGTCGGGCGGCCAGTCCTCGACGTCCATGCCAAGATGCAGCCCCATGCCTGAAAGCACTTCCTTGATCTCGTTCAGGGACTTGCGGCCGAAATTCGGGGTCCGCAGCATCTCGGCCTCGGTTTTCTGGATCAGATCACCGATATAGACGATGTTGTCGTTCTTCAGGCAGTTGGCCGAACGCACCGAAAGCTCCAGCTCGTCGACCTTCTTGAGCAGCAGCGGGTTGAACTCCAGCCCGTCATCCTCGGCCTCCCGGCCGGCGCTCTCGGGTTCCTCGAAGTTGACGAATATCGAAAGCTGGTCCTGCAGGATGCGCGCGGCATAGGCCACCGCGTCCTCTGGCGTGACCGAGCCGTCGGTGTCCACCTTCATCGTCAGCTTGTCATAGTCCAGCACCTGCCCCTCGCGCGTGGGCTGGACGTCATAGCTGACCTTGACGACAGGCGAATAGATCGCGTCAACGGGGATGAGGCCGATCGGCGCGTCCTCCGGCTTGTTCCGGTCCGAGGCGATATAGCCCTTGCCCGTGTTGACCGTGAGTTCCATGAAGAGGTCCGCGCCATCGTCGAGGTGGCAGATCACGTGATCCTTGTTCAGGATCTCTATGCCCGCACTGTCGGAGATGTCGCCCGCGGTCACGACGCCCGGCCCCTTGGCGGAAATCGACAGCCGCTTGGGGCCCTCGACGTCCATGCGCAACGCGACGCCCTTGAGGTTCAGAACGATGTCGGTCACGTCCTCGCGCACGCCGGCGACCGAGGAAAACTCGTGCAGAACATTGTCGATCTGCACGCTGGTGATCGCCGCCCCCTGCAGCGACGACAGCAATACGCGCCGCAGCGCGTTGCCGAGCGTCAGGCCGAAGCCACGCTCCAGGGGCTCGGCGACGACGGTGGCCTGACGCAGCGGATCGTTGCCGGGGCGAACCTCCAGCTGTGTCGGCTTGATCAGGTCAGCCCAGTTCTTGTGGATCATGCGTTCCCTCCATTCCTGTTCCTGGCCCCATGTCCAAAGGCCGGGAACGCCCGAGGTTTAAAATGACGGAATGGGGCCGTGAAATGACACGCGGCCCCACCTGGAATGTCGTCGTTCAGACCCGGCGGCGCTTGGGCGGGCGGCAACCGTTATGCGCGATCGGGGTAACGTCGCGGATGGCGGTGATGTTGAAACCGACCGCGGCCAGCGCGCGCAGCGCGCTTTCCCGGCCCGATCCGGGGCCTTGCACCTCGACTTCGAGCGTGCGCATGCCGTGCTCCTGCGCCTTGCGGCCGGCATCCTCTGCGGCCATCTGCGCGGCGTAGGGCGTCGACTTGCGCGACCCCTTGAAGCCCATCGTGCCGGCCGACGACCACGAGATCGCGTTGCCCTGCACGTCGGAGATCAGGATCTTGGTGTTGTTGAACGAGCTGTTCACATGAGCAACGCCAGTGGCGATGTTCTTGGAAACCTTTTTCTTGCCGCGGGTGGTGCGGCGCGTGTCGCGTGCCATTCTCGGTGCCCTCCCTTACTTCTTCTTGCCGGCGATCGGTTTCGCCGGACCCTTGCGGGTGCGGGCATTGGTGTGGGTGCGCTGGCCGCGGACCGGCAGGTTGCGGCGGTGGCGCAGGCCACGGTAACAGCCAAGGTCCATCAGGCGCTTGATGTTCATCTGCACCTCGCGGCGCAGGTCGCCCTCGACGGTATAGTTGCCGTCGATGTGCTCGCGCAGCGCCACGGCCTCGGCATCCGAGAGTTCGTTGACCCGGCGGGCCGGATCGATGTTCACGGCCTCGCAGATGGCCTTGGCCGAGGAATGGCCGATTCCGGTGATATAGGTCAGGGCGATCGGGACCCTCTTGTGGGTCGGGATGTTAACGCCGGCAATACGTGCCAAGTGTCATGTCCTTTCGTTGCGGTTCCGTAACTCCAGAACCTTTTTTCACAACGTAGGCCCGTAGCGTTCCCGCCCGGGCCGCAGCTGAATTCAGGTGATCGATCTGCAACCCGGACAGGCCGGGAAACGAATCGCGCTCTCTCAAGAGATGGTGGTGATTAGGAACAAATCGATTGGGCGTCAAGGCGAAAGCCTCCGCCCTCGATCAGGCTGGGGAACCGGTTGCGCGGGCCGGCGCACACGCGCCCTGACCCCACGAATTCCCACCCTGCCGACGAACCCGCCCAAGGCGCAAGGCCTGTGACGCGGGCGACGCCGGTGCCCGCCGATCGCCCGGCAGCGCCGGCGCGGTCGCAGGTGTCAGTCCAGTGCCTTGGCGATCTGCGCCGAAACCTCTTCGATCTCGCCAAGGCCGTCGACCGTCTTGAGCTTGCCCTTGGCGTAGTAATACCCGATCAGCGGAGAGGTCTTCTTGTAGTACTCCATCAGCCGGTTGCGCAGCGACTCCTCGTTGTCGTCGGCGCGGCGCTTGACGTCGGTGCTGCCGCAGTTGGCGCATTTGCCATCCGCGGGCCACGGCTTGGTGATGTCGTTGTAGACCTCGCCGCAGCCGCCGCAGGTCGACCGCGCGGTGATCCGCTCCACCAGCGCGTCATCATCGACCTGCATCTCGATCACGGCATCAAGTTTCTGCCCGGTCTCCTGCAGCAGGTCCCCGAGGGCGTCGGCCTGCGCCAGCGTGCGCGGGAACCCGTCGAAGATGAAACCGTTGCTGCTATCGCCTTCGAGCTTTTCGCGGATGAGGCCGATCACGATGTCGTCGGTGACCAGATCGCCGCGCGCCATCACGTCGGCCACGACCTTGCCCATTTCGGTGCCACTGTCCTTCGCCTCGCGCAGCATGTCCCCGGTGGAAAGCTGGGTCATGCCCCGTTTCTCGACCAGGATGTGCGCCTGCGTGCCCTTGCCGGCGCCCGGCGGTCCCAGAAGAATGATGTTCATCTGCGTGCTGTCCCTTTCCTGCGGGCGCGTTTGCGCCCCTTTCCGCTCAGTTGCGATTTCTCGATCAGGCCCTCGTACTGGTGCGCCAGAAGGTGCGACTGAACCTGCTGGATCGTGTCCATCGTCACCGACACGACGATGAGCACCGATGTGCCGCCGAAATAGAACGGTATCGCGAACTGGCTGCGCAGGACCTCGGGCAGGAGACAGACCGCCGCGAGATAGGCCGAGCCGAGAACAAGCACCCGTGCCACGACGTATTCGAGGTATTCCGCCGTCTTCTTGCCCGGCCGTATGCCCGGAACGAAGCCGTTCTGGTTCTTGAGGTTGTCGGCCACGTCCTCGGGCTTGAACGCCACGTTGTATGTATAGAAATAGGCGAAAAAGACGATCATCCCGGCAAAGAAGACCAGATAGAGTGGCTGGCCCGGCCCGAAATAGGCAAGGATGGTGGACATCACCGGCCCGCTGTTCTGGCCCGAGAAGGTCGACAGCGTGGTTGGCAGCAGCAGCAGCGAGGAGGCGAAGATCGCCGGGATCACGCCCGCCGGGTTCACCTTGACCGGGAGGTGGGAGGAACCGCCGTCATAGACCTTCATCCCCACCTGGCGGCGCGGATACTGGATGTGGATCTTGCGCAGGCTGCGTTCCATGAACACCACGAAGGCGATCACGGCCACCACCATGATCATCACGCCCACGATCACCGCGGGGCTGATTGCGCCCGACCGGCCCTGGCTGAAGAACTGCGCCAGCGCGGCGGGCACCTCGGCGATGATGCCCACGAAAATGATGAGCGAAATGCCGTTGCCCACGCCGCGCGCGGTGATCTGTTCGCCCAGCCACATCAGGAACATCGTGCCGCCCACAAGCGTGATCATGCACGAGGCGATAAAGAAGGGCGTGCCCATGTCCGGCTGCACCAGCTCTCCGGAAACGAGACTCATGGCAAGACCGTAGGATTGCAGCGTCGCGAGGCCCACCGTGCCGTAACGGGTGTACTGGTTGATCTTCTTGCGGCCCTGCTCGCCCTCTTTCTTGAGCTGTTCGAGCGCGGGCACCATGGCCGCCATCAGCTGCACGATGATCGAGGCGGAGATGTAGGGCATGATGCCGAGCGCGAAGATCCCCATCCGGCCGAGCGCCCCGCCGGTGAACATCGACAGCATGCCGCCGATGCCCTGGCTGGCGCCTTCCATGAACTCGCGCAGCGCGGCGCCGTCGATGCCGGGCACCGGGATGAAGGTGCCAAGCCTGTAGACGATCAGCAGGCCTATGGTGAAGAGGATGCGCTTGCGAAGCTCAGTGGCCTTGCCGAGGGCGGCCCAACTGGTGTTGGCGGCCATTTGTTCTGCTGCAGATACCATTCGCGGTCTCTTCCTCTTGCAAAAACGCCGCCAGCGCCGTTTTCCGGCCCAGGCGGCGCTCGTCGGGAAAACTAGAGGGTATGTAAGCGGCGCGCGCGCCGCTCACAACCTCTTATTCGGCCGCCCCGGCCGTCTGCGCGGATGCGACGCTCAGCGTTCCGCCGGCCTTTTCCACCGCGTCCACCGCGGATTTGGAGGCCCCGGTCACCTGCAGCGTCAGCTTGCTGCTGACCTCGCCCTTGGCAAGCACACGGATACCGTCGCGCTTGCGCCGTACAAGTCCACTGTTCACGAGGACGTCCTCGGTAATGGGCTGGCCCGCGTCGATCTTGCCGCCATCCACGAATTTCTGGATGAGGCCCAGATTGACCACGGCATATTTCTTGCGGTTCGGCTTGTTGAAGCCGCGCTTGGGCAGGCGTTGATAGAGCGGCATCTGGCCGCCCTCGTAGCCCTTGATGGCGACGCCGGACCGGGATTTCTGGCCTTTCAGGCCGCGCCCGCCGGTCTTGCCGTAGCCCGAGCCGGGGCCGCGGCCGATACGTTTGCGGGACTTGGATGCACCCGCGTTGTCGCGCAATTCGTTCAGTTTCATGGTTCGCTTCTCCTTGGCCGGATATGACCCCCGAAGCGGATGGGGCCAAACACGGCATGACTTGGGATATCGATTCCGCGGCCCAAACGGCCACCGGGGGCGTATAAGGGGAGTCCCGGCACGATGCAAGTGCATTGGCCTGTGCCCAATCCGGGCTAAAGTGGTGCCATGGTGCGATTCTGCCCATCTGCGCGCGCCTTGGCGCGCACGCTGGCCGGGGCGGCGGGGTTTGCCTTGGCTCTCCCGCCGGCAGGGTTTGCAGGTGGCTGCGCGCGCGAGGCGATGCTGGTCTTCGATGGATCGGCCTCGATGGCCGAGCTGGGCTTTGACCACACCGCCCCCACCCGGATTGCCGAGGCACGCGCTGCGCTGGCGCGCGCCATGCCACGGATCACTCCTGTCCGACGGGTGGGGCTTTTGACCTACGGACCGGGCGGCGCCCACAGCTGCGGCGGGATAAGGCTGCATTTCGCGCCGCGCGCGGATGCGGCCGGGGCCGTGATGCGCGCGGTAGACAGGCTGCGCCCCGGCGGCCTGACGCCGTTGACGAAATCGGTGGCAGCGGCGGTCGAGATACTGGGCGACGACGGCATCGTGGTGTTGGTCACCGACGGCAACGAGACCTGCGGCGGCACACCCTGCGCACTCGGCACGGCATTGGCAGCGCAGAACCCGGGGATCACCGTTCACGTGGTGGGCTTCCGGGTGGTCCACGACCCGTTTTCGTGGAACAGCCCAGAGGCAGGGTCCTACGATGGAAAGACCGTGGCCAAATGCCTCGCCGACCGAACGGGCGGGACGTACACCTCGACCGACACCGTGGACGCGCTGGCGGCCGCATTACGACAGACGCTGGGTTGCATCATGGTGGGGATGGGGCACTTGCCACCCGGACATGCTTTGCCGCGCGATAGAGACCGGGACACTACCGGTTAACGCGAACGCCCCGGCCGTTTCGGGCCGGGGCGCCATGTTCCGTCGGGTGGGTGTCACCCCGGGACCGTGTTACCCGCGCTCCTCGACGATCTCCACCAGGTGCGGGATCTTGCGGATCATGCCGCGGACGCTGGGGGTATCCTCCAGCTCGCGGGTCTTGTGCATCTTGTTGAGACCCAGCCCCACGAGCGTGGCGCGCTGGTCCTTGGGGCGGCGGATAGGGCTGCCGACCTGCTTGACAACGATGGTTTTGGCCATGGCGTGTCCTCCTTACGCGTCCGCTTGGGCTTCGGCCGGGGCCTCGGCCTTGGGCGACTCGTCCTTGCGCAGGATGTCGGCCACCTTCTTGCCGCGGCGCTGTGCCACCCGGCGCGGGCTGGACTGGAACTGAAGGCCATCGAGCGTCGCGCGGATCATGTTGTAGGGGTTCTGCGTGCCGACCGACTTGGCCACCACGTCCTGAACGCCCAGCATCTCGAATACCGCACGCATCGGGCCGCCGGCGATGATGCCGGTGCCCGCCGGCGCGCTGCGCAGGATCACGCGGCCCGCGCCGTGGCGTCCATAGCCATCATGGTGCAACGTGCGGCCCTCGCGCAGCGGCACGCGGATCATGCCGCGCTTGGCCTGTTCGGTCGCCTTGCGGATGGCCTCGGGCACCTCTTTCGCCTTGCCCTTGCCAAAGCCGACGCGGCCTTTCTGGTCACCAACGACCACGAGCGCCGCGAAGCCGAAGCGCTTGCCGCCCTTCACGGTCTTGCTGACGCGGTTGATCGCCACGAGACGATCGGCGAATTCCGGGGAGTCGTCGCGATCGCGGCCTCCGCGGCGGTTGTCATCTCTTGCCATTCTCTCGTCTCCTTAGATCTTCAGACCGGCGTCCCGCGCGGCCTCTGCCAGCGCCCGGATCCGGCCGTGATAGAGGAATCCGCCCCGGTCGAACTGGGCCTCGGTGACACCGGCCGCCTTGGCCCGTTCGGCGATGGTGGCGCCGATCTTCTGTGCCGCCTCGACCGTGTTCTTGCCGGCGAAGCCGAGATCCTTTTCCAGGGTCGAGGCCGATGCCAGCGTTACACCCTGCGCGTCGTCGATGAGCTGGACGCTCATGTTCTTGGACGAGCGGTGCACGCTCAGGCGCGGACGCCCGGCATTGACCTTGCGAAGCTTGCTCCGAACGCGCAGGCGGCGTTTGAGGAACAGTTGTCTCTTGCTGTTTGCCATCTTGCGCGTCCCTTACTTCTTCTTGCCTTCCTTCTGGAAGATATACTCGCCCTTGTAGCGGATGCCCTTGCCCTTGTAGGGTTCCGGGCGCCGCCAGTCACGGATGTTGGCCGCGACCTGCCCGACGAGCTGCTTGTCATGCCCCTCGACCACGAGCTCGGTCGGCTTGGGCGCCGTGATGGTCACGCCCTCGGGGATGGGGAAATCGACATCGTGGCTGAGCCCGAGGTTCAGCTTCAGGATGTTGTCCTGAACCTGTGCCCGATACCCCACGCCACGGATCTCCAGCTCCTGCTTGAACGGCTCCTTCGACCCGTGAACGAGATTGGCGATGATCGTGCGGCTCATGCCCCACTGCTGACGCGCGCGCTTTGACTTTCCACGCGGCGTTACCTTGATCGCGCCGTCGTCGATCTCGATCGACACGTCGTCGGTAAAGGTGAAGCTCTTCGTTTGCTTAGGGCCTTTCACCTCGATGGTCTGACCGCTCATCGTGGCGGTGACGCCATCGGGCAGGGCCACTGGCTGTTTTCCGATACGAGACATTGCTGTGGCCTCCTCAGAATACGGTGCAAAGCACTTCGCCGCCCACATTGGCCGCGCGTGCGTTTGCGTCCGACATCACACCCTTGGGGGTGGAGACAATCGACACGCCGAGGCCCTGCCGGACCTGCGGGATGTCCTTGACGCCCATGTAAACCCGGCGGCCGGGCTTGGAGACCCGCTTCATCTCGCGGATGGCGGGGGCGCCCTCGAAATATTTCAGGCTGATCTCGATCGCGGGGTGACCGCGCGAATCCGTGCTGTCCTCGAAGCCGCGGATATAGCCCTCGTCGACCAGGACGCCGAGCACGCGCGCGCGCATCTTCGAGGCCGGAACCGAGACGGTGGACTTGCCGCGCAGCCCCGCGTTGCGGATACGGGCCAGCATATCGCCGATAGGATCGTTCATGTCATGTCCCTCCTTACCAGCTCGACTTGACCACGCCGGGCATCAGGCCGTTCGAGCCCAGATCGCGCAGGGCGATCCGGCTGACCTTGAGCTTCCGGTAATAGGCGTGCGGCCGGCCCGTGAGCTGGCAGCGATTGTGCAGGCGGGTGGCCGAGCTGTTGCGCGGCAGTTCCGCAAGCTTGAGGGAGGCGCGGAAACGCTCCTCCATCGGCTTGGATTCGTCGTTGATGATTTCCTTGAGAGCGGCCCGCTTGGCGGCGTATTTCTTCACCAGGCGCTGGCGCTTCTTCTCGCGTTCGACCATTGCTTTCTTGGCCATGTCAGTCTCCTCCGGCTCAGCTGTTGAACGGCATGTTGAAGTGCTTCAACAGGGCCTTGGCTTCAGCGTCTGTCTGCGCCGTGGTTGTGATGATGATGTCGATGCCCCAGACCTCGTCGACCTTGTCGTACTCGATCTCGGGGAAGACGATGTGTTCCTTGACGCCGAGGGCATAGTTCCCGCGCCCGTCGAACGACTTGCCCGACACGCCGCGGAAGTCGCGGATGCGCGGCATGGCGATCGTGATCAGGCGATCAAGGAACTCGTACATACGGGCGTGGCGCAGCGTCACCTTGGCGCCCAGCGGCATCCCCTCGCGCACGCGAAAACCGGCGATCGACTTCTTGGCCTTGGTGATGACGGCATGCTGGCCGGCGATCAGCGACAGGTCTTCCTGAGCCTGCTTGGCCTTCTTGGAATCCTTCACCGCCTCGGCACCGCAGCCGATGTTCAGCACGATCTTGTCGAGCCGCGGGATCTGCATGTCGTTGGTGTAGCCGAACTCTTCCTTCAGAGCCGGGCGGATCGTGTCGCGGTACTGCTGACGCAGGCGCGGGATGTAAGCAGCGGAATCAAGCATCGATCGCATCCCCCGTGGTCTTGGCGTAACGCACCTTCTTGCCGTCCTCCATGCGGAAGCCGACACGGGTGGGTTTGCCGTTCTTGTCGACGATCGCCAGGTTGGACAGGTCGATCGGCATCGCCTTGGGCAGGCGGCCGCCCTGGCTCTGCTGGCTCTGGCGGGTGTGGCGGATGGCCATGTTCACCCCGTCGACAACGGCCTTGCCGGCCTTGGGATCGACGGATGAAATCGTGCCTTCCTTGCCCTTGTCCTTGCCGGCCAGCACGATGACCTTGTCACCTGTCTTCAGTTTCGCAGCCATTGTCAGAGCACCTCCGGGGCGAGCGAGATGATCTTCATGTAATTCTTTGCGCGCAACTCGCGCACGACCGGCCCGAAGATACGGGTGCCGATGGGATCCCCGGCATTGTTGAGAATCACGGCGGCGTTGCGGTCGAAGCGGATGGCGGTGCCGTCCTCGCGGCGAATTTCCTTGGCGGTGCGCACGACGACGGCCTTGCGAACGTCGCCCTTCTTGACGCGGCCGCGCGGGATGGCCTCCTTGACCGAGACGACGATCACGTCGCCCACGGAGGCGTATTTGCGCTTGGACCCGCCCAGGACCTTGATGCACTGAACCTTCCGGGCACCGGAATTGTCAGCCACATCCAGATTCGTCTGCATCTGGATCATTTGGTTTCTCCCGACCTTTGGGGTGACGACCCCAGGGTTTCGATAAAACCGGGTATGCTAGGGCGTCAGGCCTCCAGCACCTCCCAGCGTTTCGTCTTGGACTTTGGCGCGCATTCGATGATGCGCACGCTGTCGCCCACCTTGTAGGTGTTGTTCTGGTCGTGCGCGCGGTACTTCTTGGACTTGCGCACGGTTTTCTGCAGGACCGGATGCTTGAAGCGGCGCTCGACGGACACGGTCACGGTCTGGTCGTTGGCGTCGCTCGTCACCTTGCCTTGAAGAATACGTTTGGGCATAACTCAAGGCTCCTCAGTCTGCGGCCGCTTGCGCGGCTTTTTCGTTCAGCACGGTCTTTACCCGCGCCACGTCGCGGCGCACCAGCTTCATGCGCGCGGGGTTTTCCAGCTGGCCGGTCGCGGCCTGAAAGCGCAGGTTGAACTGCTCTTTCTTGAGCGAGACCAGTTGCTCGCGCAGCTGGTCTGGTGTCTTGTCTCTCAACTCGGCGGCGTTCATCGCCTCTCCTTTCTCTCGCAACACCAGCGGGCCCCTGACGGTTGGTTCAGGGTCACCCGTGACCTGATGGATGAAATGCAACACGCGTTCAAACCGGAAAGCGCCGGGTCACGCGAATTGGGCTTCTATAGGCCAGCGGCGCGCACGGGGCAAGGGGTCAGCCCCGATTTTCCTTTGCGACACCTGTTGGCTGCCCCCGCCGGTGCCCCGGCAGGAACCGATGGAAAGGGGCGTGACGGCCCCCTACCAGTCCTCTCGGGCGACGAGCCGGGTCTTGATCGGCAGTTTCATCGCGGCAAGGCGCAGCGCCTCCTTCGCGATCCCGTCGCTGACGCCGTCGATCTCGAACATGATCCGCCCCGGCTTGACCTTGGCAGCCCAGAAATCGACCGACCCCTTGCCCTTGCCCATACGGACCTCGGTGGGCTTGGACGTCACCGGCGTGTCCGGAAAGATGCGGAGCCACACGCGGCCCTGACGTTTCATGTGACGCGTCATGGCACGGCGGGCGGCCTCGATCTGGCGCGCGGTGATGCGCTCGGGCTGCGCGGCCTTCAAGCCCCAGGTCCCGAAGTTCAGGTCAGACCCGCCCTTCGCCTCGCCCTTGATGCGGCCCTTTTGCTTCTTGCGGAATTTCGTGCGCTTGGGTTGCAGCATCGCTCAATCCTCCTCAGCGGCGGCCGCCGGCGCCACGCGGCGCGGGACCATCCTGGAGTTCCTGGGCCTTGCGGTCACGGGCACCGGGATCGTGCTCCATGATCTCGCCCTTGAAGATCCAGACCTTGACGCCGATGATGCCATAGGGCGTCTCGGCCTCGGCGTTGGCATAGTCGATGTCGGCGCGCAGCGTGTGCAGCGGCACGCGCCCCTCGCGGTACCATTCGGTCCGGGCGATCTCGGCGCCGCCGAGGCGGCCCGAAACGTTCACCCGGATACCGAGTGCGCCCATGCGCATCGCGTTCTGAACCGACCGCTTCATCGCCCGGCGGAAGCTGACGCGGCGCTCAAGCTGCTGCGCGATCGACTCGGCCACGAGGGCCGCGTCAAGCTCGGGCTTGCGGACCTCGACAATGTTCAGGTGCAGCTCGCTGTCGGTCATGTTCGCCAGCTTCTTGCGCAGCGCCTCGATATCGGCGCCTTTCTTGCCGATGATGACGCCCGGGCGCGCGGTATGGACCGTAACCCGGCACTTCTTGTGCGGGCGCTCGATGATGACGCGGCTCACGCCAGCCTGCTTGCACTCGTTCTGGATGAATTCGCGGATCTTGACGTCTTCCAGCAGAAGATCGCCGTAATCCTTGGTGTCGGCGTACCACCGGCTGTCCCAGGTGCGGTTGACCTGCAGGCGCATGCCGATCGGATTGACTTTCTGACCCATTAGGCTTGCTCCTCGATTTCGCGCACCTTGATGGTGATTTCCGAGAACGGCTTGCGCAGAGCGCCGAACCGTCCCCGCGCCCGCGGACGGCCGCGCTTCATCACCAGGTTCTTGCCGACCCACGCCTCGGCCACGACCAACTCGTCGACGTCCAGCCCGTGGTTGTTCTCGGCGTTGGCGATGGCGGACTGAAGGCACTTCTTCACGTCCTCCGCGATCCGCTTCCTGGAGAAGGTCAGATCGTTGAGCGCCTTGTCGACCTTCTTGCCGCGGATCATGGCGGCGACGAGGTTCAGCTTCTGCGGGCTGGTGCGCAGCATGCGCAGCTTCGCCATCGCTTCGTTGTCCGCCACGCGGCGGGGATTCTTATCCTTGCCCATGGCTTATCTCTTCCTCTTGGCTTTCTTGTCAGCCGCATGACCGTAATAGGTGCGGGTCGGCGAATATTCCCCGAACTTCTGGCCGATCATGTCCTCGCTGACCAGAACGGGCACATGCTTGTGGCCGTTGTAGACACCGAAGGTCAGCCCGACGAACTGTGGCAGGATCGTCGAGCGCCGCGACCAGATCTTGATGACTTCCTTGCGCCCCGACTCGCGCGCTGCCTCCGCCTTCTTCAGGACGTAGGCATCGACAAAGGGGCCTTTCCATACAGAGCGTGCCATGTGCTAGCGGCCCTTCTTCTTTCTGGCGTGACGCGAGCGCAGAATGAGCTTCTGCGACGCCTTGTTGGTGTTGCGGGTGCGTTTGCCCTTGGTCGGCTGCCCCCACGGCGTAACAGGATGCCGGCCGCCGCTGGTACGGCCTTCGCCGCCGCCATGCGGGTGGTCGATGGGGTTCATCACCACGCCGCGCACAGAGGGGCGGATCCCCTTGTGGCGCGACCGCCCGGCCTTGCCGATATTGATGTTGGTGTTGTCCGGGTTGGACACCGCCCCAACGGTCGCCTTGCACTCTTGCCGCACCATGCGCAACTCGCCGGAACTGAGCCGGATCTGTGCATAGCCGCCGTCGCGCCCCACGAACTGGGCATAGGTGCCCGCGGCGCGCGCGATCTGGCCACCCTTGCCGGGCTTGAGCTCGATATTGTGCACGATCGTCCCGATCGGCATCCCCGAGAAGGGCATGCAGTTGCCGGGCTTGATGTCTGCGCGGTTGCTGGCCACGACCTTGTCACCGACCGCCATGCGCTGCGGTGCGAGAATATAGGCCCGTTCGCCGTCGGCGTAATTGATCAAGGCGATGAACGCGGTCCGGTTCGGATCGTACTCGATCCGTTCGACCGTCGCCTCGACGTCGATCTTGTTGCGTTTGAAATCCACGATCCGGTAGAGCCGTTTGGCCCCGCCCCCGCGGCGGCGCATCGTGATCCGTCCGGTATTGTTGCGACCGCCCTTCCTGGTCAGGCCCTCGGTGAGGGATTTGACCGGACGCCCTTTCCAAAGCTCCGAACGGTCGATCAGCACCAGCCCGCGCTGGCCAGGCGTCGTCGGATTGTACGACTTGAGTGCCATGCTTTCTGTCTTCCGTTTTCTGGCGCGGGGCGCGCGGCCCCGCTTTGTGAGGGTGGGAATGCGCCCCACCGCGGATGTAGGGCCCCGAAGGTCCCCGGTTGAAAATCGCCGGCCCCGGATCACACACCGGGGCCGCGGATAAGGCCCTTTATTAAAGCCCCGTGGTCACGTCAATGGTGTTGCCCTCCTCGAGGGTGACGTAGGCCTTCTTGACGTCCTTACGCGTGCCCCTGATGCCGCGGAAACGCTTGGTCTTGCCCTTGGTGATCGTCGTGTTGACGGCTTTCACCTTGACCCCGAACAGCGCCTCGACGGCCTCCTTGATCTGGGGCTTCGAACTCTCGATCGAGACCTCGAACACCACGGCACCACCCTCCGACGCCATGGTGGATTTCTCGGTGATGACCGGCTGGCGGATCACGTCGTAATGTTCCGGTTTCGCGCTCATTTCAGTCGAGCCTCCAGTGCTTCGACACCCGCCTTCGTGATCACCAGCGTATCACGCTTGAGGATGTCATAGACGTTTGCGCCCACGCTCGGGAGCACGTCGAGTCCGTCGATGTTGCGGGCGGCCCGGGCGAAATCGGCGTTGACCTCGGTCCCGTCGATGACCAGCGCGCGCTTCCAGCCAAGATCCTTGACCTGCTTGGCCAGCTCCTTGGTCTTGCCGCTGGTCTCAGCGGAATCGATCACCACCAGCTCGCCCGCCTGCGCCTTGGCGCTCAACGCGTGCTTGAGCCCGAGCTTGCGCACTTTCTTGGGCAAGTCGTGGGCGTGGCTGCGCGGGGTCGGGCCCTTGTAGATCCCGCCCTTGCGAAAGATCGGCGCGTTGCGGTCGCCGTGGCGCGCGCCGCCGGTGCCCTTCTGGCGATAGATCTTCTTGCTGGAATAGCTCGTCTCCGAGCGGGTCTTGACCTTGTGCGTCCCCTGCTGCGCCTTGTTGCGCTGCCAGCGGACGACGCGGTGCAGCAGGTCGGTGCGCGGCTCCAGCCCGAAGACCTCGTCGCCCAGGTCGACCGATCCGGCCTTGGCGCCGTCCAGTTTGATCACGTCGAGTTTCATTCCTGGCTGTCCTTCTTCTCGCCGTCACCCGCGCCCTCGTCGGACTGGATATCGGCCTCGGCTTCCTTCAGCGCCTCTTCCTGCTGGGCCGCTTCCTCGGCCAAGCGGGCCTCCTCTGCAGCGCGGGCCTCCTCCTCGGCCTGCTTGGCGGCCTCCTCGGCGGCCTTGGCGGCGGCTTCCGCCTCCGACTTCAGCGCTGCCGGCAGGATGGCGTTCTCGGGGAACGGTTTCTTGACCGCGTCCTTGATCGTGACCCAGCCGCCCTTGGCCCCGGGCACCGCGCCCTTGACCATGATCAGGCCGCGGTCGGCGTCCGTCTTGACCACCTGGAGGTTCTGCGTGGTGACGCGGGCCGCGCCCATGTGGCCTGCCATCTTCTTGCCCTTGAACACGCGTCCCGGGTCCTGGCACTGGCCGGTGGAGCCGTGCGACCGATGGCTGATCGACACGCCGTGGGTCATTTCCAGGCCGCGGAAGTTGTGCCGCTTCATGCCCCCGGCAAAGCCCTTGCCGATCGAGGTGCCGCAGACGTCCACGAACTGGCCCTCGAAATAGTGGTCGGCGGTGATCTCCTCGCCCACGTCGATCATGTTTTCCGGCGCCACGCGGAATTCCGCGATCTTGCGCTTGGGCTCGACCTTGGCCGCCGCGAAATGTCCGCGGAGCGCGCGGTTAACCCGCTTGGCCTTGGCCGTGCCGGCCCCCAGCTGAACCGCCGAATAGCCGTGGTTTTCGGGCGTGCGCTGAGCGACCACCTGAAGTTTGTCCAGTTGCAGGACGGTGACGGGCACCTGCTTGCCGTCTTCCATGAAAAGCCGGGTCATGCCGACCTTTTTCGCGATTACACCAGAGCGCAACATCTCGTTACCCTCCCTCAAACGGAAATCTGCACGTCCACGCCCGCCGCGAGGTCGAGCTTCATGAGCGCGTCCACGGTCTGCGGGGTGGGATCGACGATGTCGAGCAGACGCTTGTGCGTGCGGATCTCGAACTGCTCGCGCGATTTCTTGTTCACATGCGGCCCCCGAAGGACGGTGAACTTCTCGATCTTGTTCGGCAGCGGGATCGGCCCGCGCACGTCTGCACCTGTCCGTTTGGCGGTGTTGACGATCTCCTGCGTGCTGGCGTCCAGCACGCGGTAGTCGAACGCCTTCAACCGGATGCGGATGTTCTGGCTTTGCATTTGTCTAGCCTTTCGCGGCGTTGGAGTTGATAGGAGGGCGGCCGGACCGCCCGGCCCCCCTCGTCGAACCCTTTTTCAGGGGCTGGCCCGGCGTTTCGCCGGGCAGCGCCCATGGCTTCGTTTCGGCCCCGGGGCGCGCCCGGGTATCGCGTCGCCCTTTTACTCGATGATCTTGGAGACGACGCCGGAGCCGACGGTGCGGCCGCCTTCGCGGATGGCGAAGCGCAGGCCCTCTTCCATGGCGATGGGCGCGATC
>NZ_JBISDG010000017.1:0-85450 GCF_044472985.1 Roseovarius salis
CCCCCCCCCCCCCCCCCCCCCCCCCCCCCCCCCCCCCCCCCCCCCCCCCCCCCCCCCCCCCCCCCCCCCCCCCCCCCCCCCCCCCCCCCCCCCCCCCCCATGGCCGTTCAGTCCATGTCCTTGCGGTACCAGTCGGCGATGTTCCACAACTCGCTGTCCCAGGTGTTGAGAACCACGCCGCCAAGGCTGTCGGCCTTGGCTGAAACGCGGCCACGGTCGACCAGCGGCAGCATGATGTAGTCCTGCATCAGCATGTCGTTCATCTCCTTGGCCAGTTCCGCGCGTTTCTCCAGCTCGCCGGTGCGCTGCATCTCCTCGACCAGCGCGTCGTACTCGGGGTTGCAGTAGCGCGGCATGTTGTTGCCCTGCCACTGGTTTTCCGGCGCGGGGATCTGGTTGCAATGCCAGTTCGACATGTACGCCTCGGGGTCGGTGCCGTCGAAGTTGTTGGCGTACATCTCGACATCGGCATAGAATTTCTGAAAGGTGTCGGGACTGCCCGGATCACCGCCGAAGAAGACGCTTGCGTCGATGTTGCGCAGCTCCGTCTCGACGCCGATCTCGCTCCACCATTGCTTGATGAGCGCCTGGAAATCCTGCCGGACGGCATTGGTCGAGGTCTGGTACCGGATGCTCAGCTCCACCCCGTCCTTGTCGCGCACGCCGTCGCCGTCGCTGTCGGTCCAGCCGGCCTGGTCCAGGAGCTTCCTCGCGCCCTCAATGTCCTGTGTCTTGCAGCTGTCATTCGCGGACGAGGCGTAGATGTCCGGTGCCGGCAGCACGTTGCAGGTCACGCGTCCCGCGTCGCCATAGCCGATCTCGACCAGCAGTTCGCGGTCGATGGCCATCGACAGGGCCTTTCGCACCGCCTCGTCGGTCAGGAAGGGATGCGGATGATCGCGCGTCGAGCGGCGCGCGCCGTGCTCGGCCGAAGGGTCGGTGAGGTTGATCATGATCCGCTCGACCAGCGTGCCGAAGCCCGAGATGACCTCGCCCTTGCCAGCCGATTCCATGTTGGCCAGCACGTCCGGGGCCAGTTGCAGGTTCCATGCGTAGTCGTATTCCCCCGTCTCCAGCACCGCACGACCCGCCGCGGTGGCATCGCCGCCGCCCTTGAAAAGAACCTTTGCAAAGGCGGGTTTGTCGGGCTCGCGGTAGTGGGGATTGGCCGAGAACTGGATCACGTCGTTGGGCCGGAAGTCGTCAACCACGAAGGGGCCGGTGCCCACGGGGTAGAAATTCGCCTCGGTGCATTCCGGGGCGCGTGGCCCGAGACAGTCCTCGAACTGCGCCTTTTGCAGGATCGGTGCCTGCGCACCGACGAACGCCGTGTAGGGGAACGGCTTGGGGCCGTCGAACCTGACCACCGCCGTCAGGGCGTCCGGGGTCTCGATCTCGGCGATTCCGCCGTATTTCTCGACCTGCGCGCAGCCGCCGCCCTCCGCGGTGCAGTATTCCCAGCTGAATTTCACATCCTCCGAGGTCACGGGCGATCCGTCGGACCAGGTGAGCCCCTCCCTGAGCTTCCACGTGATCGAGGTGAGATCCTCGGCAACCCCGCCGTTTTCGACGGTGGGAACCTCCCGTGCCAGCCACGGAACGATCGTGCCGGTCTCGTCATAGCGTGCCAGCGGCTCCAGCACGAGGCTCGCCGCCTCGAGATCCTTGGTCCCGCCGGAAAGATACGGGTTCATGATCGAGGGGGCCTGCCAGTAGATGATGTTCACCTGGCCATCGCTGGCCCGCTGCGCCATGGTACCGCTTGCCAGCGCCATGCCGGCCGCTCCGCCGAGTAGGATGGATCGGAAAGTCATTCGGGTCTCCCTTGCTGGACCGTCGATTGTCTCTCTTGCCCGGCCCGGAACGCCCGCCGCGGGGCCGGAAACGCCGCCGATACTGAAGCAACCAGAATGAAGATCAATAGCCGGGCTGCGGCCCGGGCGCTGCGCCTGTCGCCGAGCGGCAACGAAAAACCCCGTGCGCGGCGGCACGGGGTCGCGGTCCGTCGGACGGGCGGCCGGCGTTACTTGGTTGTCGGGGCGATGATCATGATCATCTGGCGACCTTCCATCTTGGGCATGTTCTCGACCTTGCCCAGGCCTTCGACGTCGCTCGCCACGCGCTGCAGCAGTTCACGGCCCAGCTCCTGGTGCGCCATCTCGCGCCCGCGGAACCGGAGCGTGACCTTCACCTTGTCGCCGTTCTCGAGAAACCGGGTCACGTTGCGCAGCTTCACGTCGTAGTCATGGGTGTCGGTGTTGGGGCGGAACTTGACCTCCTTGACCTCGATGACCTTCTGTTTCTTGCGCGCTTCGGATTCCCGTTTCTGTTGCTCGTACTTGTACTTGCCGTAGTCCATGATCTTGCAGACCGGCGGTTTCGCATTCGGCGAGATCTCCACGAGATCGAGCTCTGCCTCCTGGGCGAGTTCCATCGCCTTTTCAGGCGTGACGACCCCCACATTGTCGCCGTCCGCGCCAATCAGGCGGACTTCGGGGGCGCGGATCTTGTCATTGACGCGGGGTCCTGTGTCGCGCGTGGGAGGCGCGTTGTGCGGTCTGCGGGCTATGGCTGTATTCCTTTGGTCGTTGAACGTGAATGAAGCCGCAAGTTAGCGCCGCTTCCCCCCCGATTCAACCTGCAAAATCGGCGGCTGCGGGCCGACAGGAGGCGAAATTCCCCTTGTTCCTTCCCAACCCGCGGGCCATGTGCATTGTGATATTGTACACTGCCTTGCCCGGCACGCGGGCGGGCGCGAGTCTCAGGGGGAAGACCCATGCGAAACCTGCTTTGGATTGTCGTCGCGATCATTGTTCTGGTGGGCGGCTACATGCTGTTCACCGGCAAGACGTTCCAGGACATGGCCGATATGGCCGGCATGTCCGACAGCACCGTTGCCGAGGAGGCCGACGAGGCGGTTCAGGCCACGGCGGACGTGGTGGAAGAGACCGCCGAGGAAGCTGCCGAGGGGGCCGAGGAGGCAATGGAGACCGCCACCGGCGCGGCAGACGAGGCGGCCGATACGGTCGGGGAGACGGCCGACACGGCGGTTGACGAGGCCGCGGAGGCCGCTGACAGCGCGGCCGACGCTGCGATGCAAACCGTGGAAGAGACGGCCGAGACGGCAGGCGATGCCGCCGATACCATGGTGGATACCGCGGGCGACGCGGCGGAGGAGACCGCCGATACCGTCACCGGCACCGCCGAAGAGACGGTCGAGGCTGCCGAGGAGGCGGCGACCGAGGCGGTCGATGCGATGGATGGCGCGGTGGAGCCTGCAGAGGACACCACCGGCGACAGCGGCACGGGCGCCGGGGCCCCGACAGAGCCGGCCGTTGAGGATGACACCACCGCCGCCACGGCACCCGAGGAGGATACCGGGGCCGAGGCTGCCGCCGAAGAGGGCACGCAGCAGGACGACGTCCCGGCGGGGGACGCATCGGAAGAGCCGGCGATGGATGGCGACGCCGTCGAGGATGATGCCGCCGGTGCCGCCGATGATGCCGTGGAGCAGAATGCGGCTGACGAGCCGTCACCCCGCGAGCTCCTCACCGTCGAGGGGTTCGACCTGGAAAAGGTCAAGGCGCTGATTGCCGAGTCCGATCTGGACGACGTTCGCAAGGACAGCCTGACGGAATCGGTCACTCAGGCAGCCGACGAACCGGAATTGCTCCGCTCGGCGCTGCGGGCTGTCCGCGACGATCTGGGATACTGACCGCGCCTGCCGGGCGACTGACCGGGGGCTGGCATATGCCCCCGGGGTTCGGGTGGCCAGGCCGGGCACATTTCAGGGGCGCCTAGTCCAGGAACGCCTTTTCCACCACGTATTCCTTGGGGTCCGAGTTGGCGCCCTCGCGCAACCCGTATTCCTCCAGCATGTCCTTCAGTTCGAGGTTGAAGGCAAGGTTGCCGCACACCATCGCGCGATCCGTTTCCGGCGACAGCGGCGCGACGCCAAGATCGTCGAACACCTCGCCCGAGCGCATCAGGTCGGTGATACGTCCCATCTTGGGGCTCTCCTCGCGGGTCGTCGTGGGGTAGTAACGCAGCTTTTCGTGAAAGCCCTCGCCGATCAGTTCCTCCAGCATCTCGTCGCTGCGGATGCTCTCGATCAGGTCGCGCCCGTATTGCAATTCGCCCACCTCGCGGCAGGTATGGGTGACGATCACCTCATCGTAGTCCTCGTAGGTCTGCGGGTCGCGCAGGAGCGAGGCGAACGGCGCGATGCCGGTGCCGGTCGCAAAGAACCAGATCCGCTTGCCGGGCAGAAGCGCGTCGTGCACCAGCGTGCCGACGGGCTTGGGCCGCAGGATGATCTGGTCGCCCGGCTCGATATGCTGCAGACGCGACGTGAGCGGGCCGTCCTGCACCTTGATCGAGTAGAACTCCAGCTCGTCATCCCAGGACGGCGAGGCGATGGAATAGGCGCGCAGCAGCGGCTTTTCCTTGCCGGTCTTGGGGTCTTGCTGCATCAGCCCCAGCATCACGAATTCGCCGGAGCGGAAGCGCAGGCTCGCCGGCCGGGTCACGCGGAAGGAAAACAACCGGTCAGTGTAGTGTTTGACCTCGGTCACGGTCTGAGCATCTGGAAGAGTGGGCACTTTGACGGCCTTGGCTTCTGTCACGGGTACGCCTTCGTTCATAGTCTACTCCCGCCGGTCGAATAAACCGGCATATGCAAATAATCATTGATCCATGTCAGGTGAAGCGGGCTTATCCGCGCAGGCGCGCCTGATAGTCGCACGCTTTCCAATCCGAACGGAACAGCCACTGCTCCTCGGGCTGGCGCCGTGCCAGTTCGTCGGGGATCTCGACCTCGTCGAAGCCCGCGCGTCGGGCCATGGTGTACTGGTCGGAGATCACGTGCCCGGCGGCCCGCAGGCGCCCGGTGTATCCCATCAGCCGAAGCTGGCGCGCGATGGTAAACCCGCGCCCGTCGGCGAAAGAGGGAAAGTCCACCCGGATCATGCCTAGGCTGTCCAGCCGGCCCGCCAGCGTCGATGGATCGGTGTCGCAGGGCAGGTCCAACGCGGTCGCCCCCGCGTCCGCTGCCCCGTGCGTGGCGAAAGTGCCGCTCCAATCGTCGTGGCCAAAGCCGGTGTCTGTCACGATCACGCTCATGCGTCCACTCCTTTGCGTATCGTCCTGCCCTCTGAGAAATGGATGCCGCATTCCTCTTTTTCCGTTCCACGCCAGCGTCCTGCGCGGATATCTTCGCCCCTTTGAACTGGCGAGGTGCAAGGGATGCAGCCGATCGAGGGATAACCATGCGCCACGAGCGGATGCCGCGGCAGGCGGTTTTCCTCCATGTAGGTGCGCACATCCTCCTGCCGCCAATGTGCCAGCGGGTTTACCTTGATGCGGCCGGTGCCCGTTTCCACCTCGAAGAAGCCGAGCGCCGCGCGTGCGCCGCCCTGGAACCGCTTGCGCCCGGTGATCCAGCCGTCGAACCCCGCCAACGCGTGTTGCAGCGGCGCGGTCTTGCGCAGGGCACAGCAGGCGTCGGTGTCGCGCCGGTGCAGCATCCCGTCGGGATCGCGGGCGCGCAGATCGGCGGGATCGGCGCGGATCACCCGGACATCACGCAGCCCGAGTCGTTCACTCACCTCCTGCTGGTAGACAAGCGTTTCGGCAAAGAGCAACTCGGTATCGAGGAAGATTACAGGCGTGTCGGGCCGCGTGAGCGAAAGCATGTGCAGCAGGACAACCGATTCCGCCCCGAAGCTGGAAACCAGTGCCAGCTTTCCCGTCCGTGGATCTGCGAACGCGCCTGCCAGCACGGAGACGGCCGAGTGATGACGGTAGCGCGCGTTGAGCGCCCGGACCGTCGCTGTCAGGTCACTGCGCGGCATAGGCTTGCGCCCTTTCGTACAAGGCGGACTTGAACGGTTCCATGCCGACCCGCCGGTAGGTTTGCAGGAATGTTTCGCCCGGCCCCTCGCGCAAATCCAGGTATGCATGCACGATCCGTTCCACCGCGGGCACGATTTCGCCGGCCGAGAAGCCGGGGCCGGTGCGCTGACCGATCGCGGCGGTTTCGGTCCCGTCACCGCCAAGCGTGATCTGGTAGTTCTCCACCCCCGCGCGGTCGAGCCCGAGAATGCCGATATGGCCCACGTGGTGATGGCCGCAGGCGTTGATGCAGCCCGATATCTTGATCTTCATCTCGCCGATGTCGTGCTCCAGCTTGAGCTCCTCGAAGCGCGTCGCGATCTGCTGGGCCACGGGAATCGAGCGGGCGGTGGCCAGCGCGCAGTAGTCCATTCCCGGACAGGCAATGATGTCGGAGATCAGGCCGATATTCGCCGTGGCCAGCCCGTGCTGTTTCAGCTCGGCATGCAGGGCAGGCAGGTCCGACTTGTGCACGTGCGGCAGGATCACGTTCTGCTCGTGGCTGATGCGCAGCTCGTCATGACCGAAACGCTCGGCCAGATCGGCCATCACCCGCATCTGCCGGGCCGAGGCATCGCCGGGTGTCGCCCCGTGCGCCTTGAGGCTGATCTGGACGATCGCGTGGCCCGGCGCGCGATGTGGCGCGAGGTTGGTGTCGGCCCATGCGCGGAAAACAGGGTCGTTGCGGTAGGCCGTATCGAACGGCGCCGTGTTGCGTGTCCGGAAAGCCGGCGGCGCAAAGGCGGCCCGGATATCTTTCAGAAGTGCCTGGTCGACCCCGGTGAAGGTGGGTCGGATGACGCTGAACCTCTCGTCCACGAGCGATCGAATCTCTTCGATTCCATGCTCATGCACGGTGATCTTGATGCGGGACTTGAATTTGTTGTCACGCCTGCCCAGCAGGTTCCACACGCTGACGACCGCCTCGATATAGGGCAACAGGTCCGCCTGGGGGACGAAATCGTTGAGAACCTTGCCGATCATCGGCGTGCGGCCGAGGCCACCGCCCACCATTACGCGATAACCGGTTTCGCCGCCGCGTTCCACGATTTGCAGGCCGATGTCATGCGCCTTGATCACCGCGCGGTCCTGCGGGCTGCCCGTGACCGCGATCTTGAACTTGCGGGGCAGGAACTGGAACTCGGGGTGGTCCGTGGACCACTGGCGAATGAGCTCGGCCACCGGCCGCGGGTCGGCCACCTCGTCGGCGGAGGCGCCGGCGAAATGGTCGGCGGTCACGTTGCGGATCGTGTTGCCGGAGGTCTGGATGGCATGCATCTCGACCTCTGCCAGCGCGTCGAGGATGTCGGGCACATCGCGCAGTTTCGGCCAGTTGAACTGGATGTTCTGGCGCGTGGTGAAGTGGCCGTAACCCTTGTCCCACCGCTCGGCCACATGCGCCAATTGGCGCATCTTGCGGCTGTCGAGCGTGCCGTAGGGGATGGCCACGCGCAGCATGTAGGCGTGCAGTTGAAGGTAGAGTCCGTTCATCAGGCGCAGAGGCTTGAATTCCTCCTCGGTCAGGTGTCCGGCGATGCGCCGTTCCACCTGCCGGCGGAACTGGCGGTTGCGCTCGGCCACGAAGGCCGCGTCGAACTCGTTGTATCTATACATTTTCACGCTCCGCCTGCTTGCCGTGGAAGTAGTTGGACGGGCCGGTGTCGCGGAATGCCTCGCGGAAATGCGTGGGCTCGGGCCCGTCGGGGCCATCGGCAGCATCGGCGAGGTAGGCGCCGACCACCGTTCCGCCCTGCGCTTGTGCGAATAACAAACGCTCCTGCGCGACCGCCTCGTCCGTAACGAGTTCGGCAGCCCGCATGTCGCGTGTCCAGCTGTCATCGGCCGACAGGTAGACAACGTCGCCATCTATCAGGGCATTGGCCGTGACGACCTTGGGGGTGAATGCCTTGGGCATGTCAGGCAAGCTCCTGTTCGGTTGTGGAAGACAAGGCACGCGCCAATCGTGGCGCCAACCCGTAGAAGGTCAGCGCCGGCCCCGTGATCCCGGCGGCCGAGAGATCCTGCGCAAGCCCGCCCAGGGTGGTTGCGACGACGCGCTCATCGGGCCGCGAGGCGTTCTCGATGATCGTCACGGGCGTGGCAGGGTCGGCGCCGTGCATCAGCAGGCGCCCCTGGATGAAGCGGGCAGATTTCTTGCCCATGTAGATGGCGGCCACCTCTCCGGGCCGCGCGAGCGCGCCCCAGTCCTGGTCGGCAAACCCCTGCATGTCGTGGCCCGTGAGAAACCTGACGGCCGAGTTGCGCCGGCGCTGCGTCAGGCTCTGCCCGATCGCGGCCGCGCTGGCCGAGGCGGCGGTGATGCCGGGGACGATATGCCACGGCACGCCGGCGGACTCGACCGCCGCCAGCTCTTCGTCGAGGCGCCCGAACACCGCCGGATCGCCGCCCTTCAGGCGGACCACCTGCGCCCCGCGCCCGGCATGTTCGACGATCAGCCTGTTTATGTCCTCCTGCCGGGCGGAGGGGCCGAACCCCTGCTTGCCAACGTCGATCATCCCCGCACCATGACGGGCGAGATCGAGGACGGCCCGCGCCACGAGCCGATCGTGGATGACCACGTCGGCGGCCTGCAGCGCGTGCCACGCCTTCATTGTCAGCAGTTCGGGATCGCCCGGCCCGGCGCCGACGAAAGTGACGTATCCGGGGCCGGGATAACCTGCCGGCGGATGGTTGGGGGGAAGCGTGTCGAACATGTCGCGGACCCTCGCAAGCGGTTTGACTTCACCCGCAATATAGGAAAATGTCCCGATCCAAGGCCATATGGCGGCGGAAATAAGAACTATCGTTCTGGATGTCAGGTGAGCTGACCGGAACGTTCCATGCAGAGGGAAATTCACGAATGGCTGTTCGCCTCGACGATCTCGACCGGAAAATCCTCATGGAGCTGCAGCGCGATGGCGGCCAGTCCCTCGACGAGATCGCCCGCGCCGTGGGCAGCTCCAAGACCCCGGTGTGGAACCGGATTCGCAAGATGCGGGAAGGCGACGTGATACGCCAGCAGACCTTCCTGCTGGACGCCGAGGCGCTGGGGTTCGAGGCGTGCTTCTTCGTGCTGATCCGCACGTCTGAACACGACGCCGAGTGGCAGGCGCGGTTCCTCAAGGCGCTGCAGGACCGCCCCGAGGTGCAGGAGGCGCATCGGCTGGCGGGGGACATCGACTATATCCTCAAGGTGGTCGTGCCGAATGCCCGCGCCTATGACAGCTTCTACCAGGCGCTGATTTCAGAGGTGAAGGTGCACAACGTCACCGCGCTGCTGTCGATGGAAGAGATAAAGTCGACGACGATGTTGCCCTTGTGAGGGCGGGCCCGGGTGGTCTCGACAACAATACGTGGCAGGGCGTTGCTTAAGCTGCGCCTTCCAGTGCCTTGATGATGGGCGAGAAATCGGCCGCCTTCAGGCTGGCGCCACCGACGAGCGCGCCGTCGACATTGCTTGCCGCAAAGATTTCCGCCGCGTTGCCGGGTTTGACCGATCCGCCGTAGAGGAGGCGGATGGCCGCCGCCGCGTCGGGGCCGAAGCGCGCGGCGAGCCGGCCGCGGATGAAGTCGTGCACCTCTTCGATCTGCGCGGTCGTCGGCACCTTGCCGGTTCCGATGGCCCAGACGGGCTCGTAGGCGATGACCGTGGTCTCGGGCCGTGCGTCATCCGGCACCGAACTGTCGAGCTGTGCACCGATGATGTCGAGCGTCTCGCCGCGTTCTCGCTGGCTTTCCGACTCCCCCAGGCAGATCACCGCGACAAGCCCGGCCTGGTGTGCCGCGCGTGCCTTGCGGCACACCAGCGCGCTCGTCTCTTGATGATCCTCGCGCCGCTCCGAATGACCCAGGATGACCGCCTGCGCCCCGGCGTCGGCGATCATGCCGGCCGAAACGTCGCCCGTGTGGGCGCCATCCGCTTCGGGGTGGCAGTCCTGCGCGCCGATGCGGATGGGGGTTTCGACCGCCCGCTCGGCCGCTTCGGCCAGCAGTGTCGCAGGCGGGCAAATCAGGATATCCGCCACCGATGAATCGTGCGCCGCCGCGACAGCATCGATCTCGGCCAGCGCGGCCCGGTTTCCGTTCATTTTCCAGTTGCCCGCGGCCAGCTTGCGTTTCATCCCTCACCCTTTCCTTTGCCCGGTGCCTAGAGCGTCAGGGCGCGGGGTGCAATGCTCACATGCCTTCGAACTTGATCGATTCGCCGCACCCGCAGGACTCGGTCACGTTGGGGTTGTTGAACACGAAACCGGATTCGAGCAGCGAGGTCTGGTAGTCGATCTCGGTACCGAAAAGGAACATCTGTGCCATCGGCGCGATCATGACGCGCGCGCCGTCCTGTTCGACCACCTCGTCGTTCGGATCGACCTCCTCGACGTAGTCCATGGTATATTCCATGCCCGCGCAGCCGCCCTTCTTGACGCCGATGCGCAGTCCCTTGGTGCCGTCCCTGCTCATCAGTTTCGCGATCTGCGTGGCAGCCGCGTGCGTCATGGTCAGCGCCTGCTTTCCGGGTATTCCGAACATGATTCACCTCTCTGCGTCCCCGTCAAACCTAGGGCGCCCGGCGCGCGATCTCAACCGTCCTGCAGCCCGGGGCGCAAGCGCGGGATGCCGCCGGCGCACGGGCCCCGGCGTCCGTGTCACATGAAGCCGAGCTCCAGCCGGGCCTCGTCGCTCATCATGTCCATGCCCCAGGGCGGGTCCCACGTCATTTCCACGTCGACCTGCTTCACCCCGGGGATCGGCTCGATCGCTTCGGCCACCCAGCCGGGCATTTCGCCCGCCACCGGACAGCCCGGCGCCGTCAGGGTCATGATGACCTGAACGGCGTTCTCGGAATCGATCTTGATCGTGTAGATCAGGCCCAGATCGTAGATGTTGACCGGGATCTCCGGGTCGTAGACGGACCGGCAGGCCTCCACGATCTGGTCGTATAGCGGGTGCTCGGTGCTCGAAGGGGCGATCAGCGGTGTGCCTTCAAGGGGTTCTGGGCTCTGCGTCATCTGGGGCTCGCCTATGTTATTCCGACCAAAGATATAGGATTTCCGCGGCAGAGCGTCCAGAGGGTGCTGCCACTCAGCTTTTCGCGCGTGCGGCGCTGACGCCCTGCTTGCGGCGCTTGATGGGGACGGGGCGCACGCGGGTCTCGATCTGGTCGTACAGTCGTCCGACGATGTTCTTGCCGGTGGATTTCTCTATCCCCTCGAAGCCCGGCGACGAATTCACCTCCAGCACCTTGGGCCCGGATTCCGATCGCAGCAGGTCGACCCCGGCAAGGTTGAGATCGAAGGCGCGCGCGGCGCGCACCGCCGTGTCACGCTCTTCCTTGGTGATCCGTATCGATCTGGCCGAGCCGCCGCGGTGCAGGTTGGAGCGGAAATCGCCCTCGGCGCCGGTGCGTTTCATCGAGGCCACGACCTTGCCGCCGATCACGAGGCAGCGAATGTCCTCGCCCGCGGCTTCCTTGACGAAATCCTGCACGAGGAAATTGGCCTTGAGCCCGCGGAAGGCGTCGATCACCGACTCGGCCGCCTTTTTCGTCTCGGCAAGCACCACGCCTTTTCCCTGCGTCGATTCCAGCAGCTTGACGATCAGCGGGGCCGTGCCCACGAGGCTGATGATGTTGCCGGTGTCGCGGGGCGAGCTGGCAAAGGCGGTGTTGGGCATGCCGATCCGGGCGCGGGCCATGATCTGGTGGGCGTAGAGCTTGTCCCGGCTGGTCGAAATGCCCGCCGAGCCGTTCACACAATAGGTGCCTATGGTTTCGAATTGCCGCACGATGGCCGCGCCGTAGGAGGTGATCGAGGCGCCGACCCGCGGGATGACCGCGTCGAAACGCGGCAGGCGCTTGCCGTCGTAATGCACCTCGGGGGCCAGCGCGTTGATCGCCATGTAACACCGGCTGGTGTCGATGACCTCGACGGTGTGGCCGCGCTTTTCGCCCTCCTCGACCAGCCGGCGGGTGGAGTAGTTGTTCTCGCGCGACAGCACGCAGATGCGCAGCGCGCGGTTGGGCTGGGCCTCGCGCATGCGCGAGGTGTGGTAGACGTCGTAGCTCAGCTCGGGCTGCAGGAACCGGTCGGTCGCCACGATCGTGATATGATCCTTCAGGGCCTGGCGCCCCAGCAGCATGCGCGACGTCATGGTGGAACGGTTGGTGAGGGTCAGTTCGATGGGCCAGCTCTGCCCGTTGACCGCCAGCGTCGTTTCGATGACGAACCGCATCTCCTTCTCGCCGTTGGACGACGCAATCTCCCGCCGGTCGAGGATCGGGGCGGAGCAGGGGATAACAAGGTCGTCGCGCCCGGGGATGGGGTGGACGGTAAAGCGCACCTTGGGTTTCGCCTGCGTGCCGAAGGTCTCGATGTCAAAGGCGTGCAGCGCGGATGTCCGCGCGCCGGTATCGACCTTGGCGCGCAGGGCCGGCACTCCGAGATCGGGCAGGGATATCCATTCCTCCCAACCGAAATTCAGTGTCTCGGGTGCCTCGGTTTCGGCCATGCGCGGTTCCTCTGGGTTGTCGGTCGGCCGGTGCGGGAGGCCGGCACATCCTGCTGTCAAGCGATGACAGCATGGATGGACACCGGAAACAAGGACGACTTGGCAAGCCCGGGATTCGGGTGCATTGGAGCGGGCATGAAGAACTTTTCCTTTGCACTCCACGCCACCGACGGCCGTGCGCGCACCGGGGTCATCTCGACGCCGCGCGGCGAGATCCGCACCCCGGCCTTCATGCCCGTGGGCACTGCCGGCACGGTCAAGGCCATGTTGCCCGAGAACGTGCGCGAAACCGGCGCGGACATCGTCCTTGGCAACACCTATCACCTGATGCTGCGGCCCGGGGCGGAACGGGTGGCGCGGCTTGGCGGGCTGCACCGTTTCATGAACTGGGACCGGCCCATCCTGACGGACTCGGGCGGGTTTCAGGTCATGAGCCTGGCTGGGCTGCGCAAGCTGACGGAGGACGGTGTCGCGTTCAAGTCCCATATCGACGGCTCGCGCCACATGCTGACCCCCGAAAGATCAATGGAGATCCAGGCGCTTCTGGGGTCCGATATCGTGATGTGCTTCGACGAATGCCCCGCCCTGCCGGCATCCGAGAAGCAGGTGGCCGAGAGCATGCGCCTGTCGATGCGGTGGGCGAAGCGGTCAAGGGACGCCTTCGGCAGCCGCCCGGGCCACGCGCTGTTCGGTATCCAGCAGGGCGGCGTTACCCGCGCGCTGCGCGAGGAAAGTGCCGGGATGCTCCGCGAAATCGGCTTTGACGGCTACGCCGTCGGCGGGCTCGCCGTCGGCGAGGGGCAGGAGGCGATGTTCGACGTGCTCGATTACGCGCCGGAAATGCTGCCGCGCGATCGCCCGCGCTACCTGATGGGGGTGGGCAAGCCCGACGACATCGTGGGCGCCGTGAAGCGGGGCATCGACATGATGGATTGCGTGCTGCCCACGCGGTCGGGGCGCACCGGACAGGTTTTCACCCGCCGCGGGCAACTCAACATCAAGAATGCCCGGCACGCCGAGGACCCGCGCCCGCTGGACGATCAATGCGATTGCCCCGCCTGTCGTGCGTATAGCCGCGCCTACCTGCATCATGTTTTTCGCAGCCACGAGATCATCAGCGCGATGCTGCTGACATGGCACAACCTGCATTATTTCCAGCAGGTCATGGCGGGGATGCGGGCGGCCATCGCGGCAGGATGCTTTGCCGAGTGGGAAGCGGAGTTTCACGCGGCCCGGGCCGAGGGTGATATCGACCCGCTCTGACGCGCAACGAACGCCATGGTCAAACCCCGCAGGCGGGGGCGGCGACGTCGTCGCGCAGGCATCGCACGGCGCGTGCAGGGCTGGTGCGGAGGCCGGATTCGGCGCTTGCCCCCGGCTGTGCGGAAGGGCATTGTTGCCCAGATCGGTTGAAAGCGGGGCATATCCGCCCCAGATTAACCCTCTGGAAACGGAGACGGACAAGGCTGCCGGTTTAGCGGGGCCTGTGCCGTTTTGCCAAGAGAACAGGACACGAGCATGCAAGACTCACTCAACCAATCCTACCCAGTGCTGCCGCTGCGCGACATCGTGGTTTTCCCCCACATGATCGTGCCGCTTTTCGTCGGGCGCGATAAATCGGTCCGCGCACTGGAAGAGGTGATGCAGGACGACAAGCAGATCCTGCTGTCGAGCCAGATCGACCCGAGCGAGGACGACCCGGCGACGGACGGGATCTATCGCACGGGCGTGCTGGCCAATGTTCTGCAGCTGCTGAAACTGCCGGATGGCACGGTCAAGGTGCTCGTCGAGGGCATCGCGCGGGTGCGGATCACGGAATACCTGGATAACGACGATTTCTTCGAGGCGCGGGCCGAGTATCTCAGCGAGATGCCGGGTGACGCCGCCACGATCGAGGCGCTGCTGCGCACCGTGTCGGACGAGTTCGCGCGCTACGCCAAGGTCAAGAAGAACATCCCCGAAGAAGCGCTTTCGGCCGTGGCCGAGGCCGACGAGGCCGCCAAGCTGGCCGATCTCGTGGCCGGGCATCTCGGTGTCGAGGTGGGGCAGAAACAGGACCTGCTTGAGACGCTGTCGGTCAGCGAGCGGCTGGAAAAGGTCTACGGCCTGATGCAGGGCGAGATGAGCGTCCTGCAGGTCGAGAAAAAGATCAAGACGCGCGTCAAGTCCCAGATGGAGCGCACGCAGCGCGAATATTACCTGAATGAGCAGATGAAGGCCATTCAGAAGGAGCTGGGCGACGGCGAGGACGGCGAAGGCGAGATCGCCGAGCTGGAGAGCCGCATCGAGGAAACCAAGCTGTCCAAGGAGGCACGCGAGAAGGCGGAGGCCGAGCTCAAGAAGCTCAAGAACATGAGCCCGATGAGCGCCGAGGCGACCGTGGTGCGCAACTACCTCGACTGGATGCTCAGCATCCCGTGGGGCAAGAAGAGCCGCGTCAAGAAGGATCTCGGCCGCGCCCAGAAAGTGCTGGATGACGACCATTACGGCCTTGAGAAGGTCAAGGAGCGCATCGTCGAGTACCTTGCCGTGCAACAGCGCAGCAAGAAGCTCAAGGGCCCGATCCTGTGCCTTGTCGGCCCGCCGGGCGTGGGCAAGACCAGCCTTGGTGAATCCGTGGCGCACGCCACCGGGCGGGAGTTCATCCGCATCAGCCTGGGCGGGGTGCGTGACGAATCCGAGATCCGCGGTCACCGGCGGACCTATATCGGGTCGATGCCGGGCAAGATCATCCAGGCGCTGAAAAAGGCCAAGACGACGAACCCGCTCATCCTGCTCGACGAGATCGACAAGATGGGGCAGGATTTCCGTGGTGACCCGGCCAGCGCCATGCTGGAAGTGCTCGATCCCGAACAGAATGCGACCTTCGTGGACCATTACCTCGAGGTCGAGTACGATCTCAGCAACGTGATGTTCCTGACGACGGCGAACAGCTACGCCATGCCCGATCCGCTCAGGGACCGGATGGAGATCATCCCGCTTGCAGGGTACACCGAGGATGAAAAGCGCGAGATCGCCAAGCAGCACCTGCTGCCCAAGCAGATCAAGAACCACGGGCTGAAGTCGGGCGAGTTCGAGCTGACCGACGAGGCGCTGACCGAGGTCATCCGCACCTACACCCGCGAGGCGGGCGTTCGGAATCTTGAACGCGAACTGGCCAAGATCGCGCGAAAGGCCGTGACCCAACTGGTCAAGGGTGAGGCCGAGACCATCACCGTGACGCCGGAGAACCTGCAGGATTTCCTTGGCGTCAAGAAGTACAAGTACGGTCTCGCAGAGGAGCAGGACCAGGTCGGCGTTGTGACCGGACTGGCCTATACATCGGTTGGCGGCGAGCTTCTGAACATCGAGGCGCTACGCCTGCCGGGCAAGGGTCGGATGAAGACCACCGGCACGCTGGGTGATGTCATGAAGGAATCGATCGACGCGGCGTCCAGCTACGTGCGTTCGATCGCGCCCGAGATCGGCATCAAGCCCCCGCGGCTCGACAGTTGGGACATCCACGTTCACGTGCCGGAGGGGGCGACGCCCAAGGACGGCCCCTCGGCCGGGGTGGCGATGGTCACCTCCATCGTGTCGGTGCTCACCAAGATCCCGGTCAAGAAGAACATCGCCATGACCGGGGAGGTGACGCTGCGTGGCAACGTCCTGCCGATCGGCGGGTTGAAGGAAAAACTGCTGGCGGCACTGCGCGGCGGGGTCGACACGGTCCTGATCCCCGAGGAGAACGAGAAGGATCTTATCGAGATACCCGACAACGTGAAGGAAGGGCTCGAGATCATCCCCGTCTCACACGTGCGCGACGTGCTCGATCACGCGCTGGTGCGCCAGCCCGAGCCGATCGAATGGGACGAGGCCGCCGAAGAAGCAGCCGCCGCCGAGGCCGAGGCGGCGCGACGCACCGAGGCGAATGCCGCCGGCACGGTCACGCACTGACCCTCCGCCCCCAAGGCGGGCTGAAATCGCAAAGGGCGCTCCCGGACGGGGGCGCCCTTTTCAATGCGAGACGGGCAGGGGGCCTTTCAGGCCGTGCAACGCCACCCGGTGAGAGGGCCACCGCCCGACACCGGTGACCGCAAGCAGCATGCGGCCCCAAGCCCCCTGTGTGCGACGAACCCGCGTGCGCCGAAATCGCCCTGCCGGATCAGAATGCGCCGGCGGCCCCAAGGATGATGGCGATCAGCGCAACCGCCGCGATCAGGCCCTCGACGTTGGACGAGCTTTCGACGGCATCCGCAACCACGACCTCGGGTGCCACGACGGGGTCCGAAAGCGTACCCGCATAGGCAGCACCGGTGACAAGGATTGCGGCAAAGGTGACGGCGATGAGAGTCTTGTTCACGATTGTCCCCCAAACAATAACTGGAAACAGTTAAAGAGGCTCACCAACCTACGTCAACTCGGTGCTGGCCAACGAGGGTGCGAAGCTTTAGTCTTTTGCGCAAAGTGAAACAATTGGGGCACACCATGGCAGTGAGAAAATCCGCAAAGGCCAAATCCTCGCCCGCGGCGCCTGCGAAACCCGCGCCGGGCAGCGCCAAACCCTCAGCCAGCCGCACGCCCGCCTCGCCCCGTACGGTTCAGGCGAAGGCCCCCACCCCCGAGCCGGACGTCGTGCCGGGAACGGAGCCTGACACGGCCGCGCCGGAGTTCAGGAAGAAGGAGCTGATCGACAGCGTGCTGGCGCGGACGGGCGTGAAGAAGAAGTACGCCAAACCCGTCATAGAGGCGATGATCGACGTTCTGGGCGATGCCATCGGCGAGGGGCGAGAGGTGAATCTTCAACCCATGGGCAAGATCAAGCCTCAACGCACGAAGGACGGCCAGAACGCGCGCATCGTGATGGCCAAGATCCGCCAGAACAAGCAATCCGCAGCCGCGCCCGAAGAGTCGGATGGCACGGCCGCGCAAGAAGTGAAAGAGGCGGTTGCAGACGGCGCGGAGTGACGCTAAATACCGCATCGGCGGGTGATTAGCTCAGTGGTAGAGCGCTTCGTTCACATCGAAGATGTCAGAAGTTCGAATCTTCTATCACCCACCATCTCTCAACCACGAGGCACCGGGATGGGTCTGAGCGCGCCCGAGCTGTGGATCCTGCGGCACGGCGAAACCGCCTGGAACGTGGAGGGCAGGCTGCAGGGGCATCTGGACAGCCCGCTTACCGAGAACGGTTACGCACAGGCACGCACGCAGCGCGAGATCCTGCGCCGGGGCCTTCCGCGCGGCGTCACGGTGGTGTCGAGCCCGTCGGAGCGGGCTTTGGAAACCGCCCGGATCGTGGCCGAGCCTCTCGGCCTGTCAGTGGCCTGCGACGAGGCATTGCGCGAAGTCCGTGTCGGCCAATGGCAGGGGCGGCGAATCGACGAGATCGCCGCGGAGCTGCCGCGCGGCGCGACGGACGATCCGCATCTTTGGAAATTCGGCGCGCCGGGGGGCGAACGCATCGACGAGATGGTCGCGCGGCTCACCGGCCTGGTGGCACGGCTTGACGGGCCCACGGTGCTCGTGACCCACGGGGTGACCTCGCGGGTGCTGCGATGCCTGCTGCTGGGCCGCCCGCCAACGGAGCTGTCGACCTTGCCGGGCGGGCAGGGGATCGTGCACCATGTCAAAGGCGGGGTGGCGCGCGTGGTCGGAGCCTGACCGGTCACGGCATCGGCAGGTGGTTGGGCAACCCGCCCGGCAAGAGGGCGCTGCACCGGCGTCTGCCATTCGTGACCATGTCTCTTGCACCTGCCGACGGCTCTTTGTAATACGCGCGGCACGGGGTCGTTAGCTCAGCTGGTAGAGCGCTTCGTTTACACCGAAGATGTCGGGAGTTCGAATCTCTCACGACCCACCATTCCGCCCGACAATGCGAACGGACGCGGCGGGCGCCGCGCCGCAGCTCTTGACTTGGCGATGGCGGATGCGGATCATCGCTAGGCTTCTGGATATGTTCGACCACAGCGGAGCGCCGGATGGGCCGGGACGAAAGCAATGACGCACCACGCCGTGCCGAACGGTCGGTTACGACCGTTCACCGCTTTCCCCAGCAGGCGGACGCACCGCTCTTGCGGCCGGGCGAGCGTGTCCTGCTGGAACGTTGGCACCGCGGCTGCGACGACCCGCGGGACAGGGCCGCCCTCGGGCGGCTCATCCGCTCCCTTCACTAGCGGCACGGCACGATCGGGGCGGCGTCCGGAAAGCGTCACTTTCCGTGTTTTGCACGCTTGACGGGGCCGGGCCACGCGCATAAGAAGCGCCTCACGCTTGGGGTCATCCGGGCGGGCAGCGAGCGGTTGTAGCTCAGTTGGTTAGAGTGCCGGCCTGTCACGCCGGAGGTCGCGGGTTCGAGCCCCGTCAACCGCGCCATCCCTGCCCTGAACCGGAACTGGTCACCAATCGTGCGGTTGTAGCTCAGTTGGTTAGAGTGCCGGCCTGTCACGCCGGAGGTCGCGGGTTCGAGCCCCGTCAACCGCGCCATTCCTTCCACTTCGGAGGCGCCGATGGCCCGACTGCTGGACAGCCTGCCCGTCTGGGCCGTGCTGGCGGCGTGCGCAACGCTTGGCCTGGCGCCGTTCACCCCCGAGCCCCATGTGTGGGAAAAGCTGAGGATGCTCGCCGCGGGCGAGCTGCGGGCCGCTGTCGACTGGTTCGATCTTGCTCTTCACGGGGCGCCCTGGCTTTTGCTTGCGGCAAAGGGCCTGCGGTGGTTCAGCCGAAAAAGCCCCTGAGGGCGGCGGTGGTCTCCTCGGGACCGGTATCGGGAAAGAAGTGCCCCCCGGGGATCGCCCGCGTTTCGACCGATACGCATTTCGCCGCCCAGACGGCGTTCATGTCATACGCCTTGGCCATTGCGCCACTGGCGCCGTAAAGCACGAGCGTCGGGCAGGTAACGCGGCGGTCCAGATCATCCGCGTCGTGCCGGAAGTCGTGGTCGAGCGTGGCGCGATAGTCGTTGCACATGCCGCGAATCGTCTCCGGGTCGCGCCACGCCGTGCGGTAGACCGCCAGCTGATCGGCGTTGAAATCATCAAGCTTTGCGCCGCCCCAACCCAGCAGACAGGACTCGTAGAAGCTGTCCGGGTCGTGGCCGATCATCGTCTCCGGAAAAGGTTCGGGCTGCGCGAGAAAGAACCAGTGATAATACGCCCGCGCCACGTCGCGGCGCAGAGGTTCCAGCAGGGTGTGTGTGGGCACGATATCCATCACGCACAATCGCGCCACCCGCCCGGGCGAATCCAGCGCCAGCCGGTGTGCAACGCGCCCGCCACGGTCGTGGCCGGCCACGGCAAAGCGTTCGTGGCCGAGCAGGTCCATCAGCGCGAGCTGGTCGCCGGCCATTTCACGGAAGCTGTAGGCCGGGATGCCGTGGGGCTTGTCGCTGGCGCCGTATCCGCGCAGGTCTGGGCAGATGACGCGGTGCGTTGCCGCGAGCGCGGAGGCGATCGGCGTCCACATGGCGCGTGTCTGCGGAAACCCGTGCAACAACAGCAGCGGCGGGCCATCGCCGCTCTCGGACCACGCGATGTTCAGACCGTTCAGGGTGGCGGTGCGTTCCGTGAAGCCGGGGATGGTCACGCCCGATATCCCTGCGGATGGGGGGACTCTGCCATCACCCTGCCGCCAGCCGGTGCAGGACGCGCGCCCAGCTCCGGATGCCCTTGTGAAAGCTCTCCACGTTGTATTTCTCGTTCGGGCTGTGGATCGCGTCATCCTCCTGCGCGAACCCGATCAGCATGGAGTCGAGCCCGAGGATGTCCTTGAAATGGCGCGTCACGGGGATCGACCCGCCCATGCCCGAGAATACCGCCTCGCGGTTCCACTCCTCGCTGAGCGCGGCGCGCGCGGTCTCGAACTCGGGGCGCGCGGTGTTCATCACCGAAGCCGGGGAGCCGTCGAGATCCTGGTTCCACGTGACCCGCGCGTCGACGGGCAGGCGGCGCTCCACGTGGTCCCGGATCTTTTGCCGCAGGCGGTCAGGGTCCATCTCGCCGACCAGTCGGCAGGTCAGTTTGCAATGCGCCTCGGCAGGGATCACGGTTTTCGTGCCTGCGCCCATGTAACCGCCCCATAGCCCGTTGATCTCCAGCGTGGGGCGGGCCCATTGCTGGACCAGCGCGGAGTAGCCATCTTCCCCGTGCGCACGCGTCAGGCCGACCGATTTGAGGTAGGTGTCCTCGTCGAAGCCGCAGTTTTCCCACTGCCGCAACAGCTCGTCCGGAACCTCCTCGACCCCGTCATAGAAACCCTCGACCGCCACGCGGCCATTTTCGTCATGGAACGACGCGATGATGCGCGCGATTTCCTTGAGCGGGTTCAGCGCGGGGCCGCCGTAATGGCCCGAGTGCAGGTCTATCGATGGTCCGTGCAGGGTGAACTCGTCCTTGAGCATCCCCCGCAGCTGTGACGCGATGGACGGCACCCCCGGCGCGACCATCGCGGTGTCGCAGACAAGGGCAAGATCGGCCGAGAGTTCGGACGCGTTCTGCTCGAGGAACGGAATCAGAGAGGGCGACCCAGACTCCTCCTCGCCCTCGAAGAAGAAGGTCAGCCGGCACGGCATCCTTCCATGCTCTGCCTTGTAGGCCCGGCATGCCTCGACGAAGGTCATCAGCTGCCCCTTGTCGTCCGAGGCGCCGCGCCCGCGGATCACGCGGCCTTGTTCCGTCTGCTGGATCTCGGGGGCGAAAGGATCGGTGTTCCACAACTCCAGCGGATCGACAGGCTGCACGTCGTAATGCCCGTAGAACAGCAGGTGCGGCCCGTCGCCGTCGACGTGGCCCACGACCATCGGATGCCCCTTGGTCTGCCGCTTTTCGGCCTGCACGCCGATGTCTTGCAGATCGGCCACCAACCAGTCCGCCGCCTCGTCGCACGCCTGGGCATAGGCCGGGTCCGTGGAAATGGAGGGGATCCGCAGGAACGCCATCAGGCGGTCGAGCGCGGCGGGCAGCTGGTCGTCGATACGCGTCAGAACGGCGTCGATGGGCATGAAGGACTCCGGGCAAGATGTTGAACAGGGCGGACCGTATCAGCCTGCGCGCGGCTGTCCAGATGCTTGACCTAGGTCAATGTGGCTTGCCGTGGCAATTTGTAACCTGTGCTTGGAGTGTGTTTGAACATAGTTGTCGGATTGCGCCACTTCTTATATGCATGGCTCGGAATGTATACGAGAAGGTGAATATGTCCGGGTGTGTCGGACGCCGCGGGACGAGACCGGTCAAGGAGGGGATCGAAGTGGACTATACCGCCAAGCTGGACGAGGCGATCACCCGGTTGCATGACGAGGGCCGTTACCGGACCTTCATCGACATCGAACGCAAGCAGGGTCAGTTCCCTCACGCCACGTGGCGCCGCGCCGACGGGACCGAGCAACCGATCACCGTGTGGTGCGGCAACGACTATCTGGGCATGGGCCAGCACCCGGTCGTTCTTCGGGCCATGCACGAGGCGGTGGACGCCACCGGCGCCGGCTCGGGCGGGACGCGCAACATCTCCGGCACGACCGTCTATCACAAGCAGCTCGAAGCGGAGCTGGCCGACCTGCATGGCAAGGAGGCGGCGCTGCTGTTCACGAGTGCCTACATCGCCAATGACGCGACCCTGTCCACCCTGCCCAAGCTGTTTCCCGGGCTTGTCATCTACAGTGACGAGCTGAACCACGCCTCGATGATCGAGGGCGTGCGCCGCAACGGCGGGGCCAAGCGCATATTCCGCCACAACGATGTCGAGCACCTGCGAGAGTTGCTGGCCGCCGACGACCCGGCCGCACCCAAGCTCATCGCGTTCGAGAGCGTCTATTCCATGGACGGTGATTTCGGCCCCATCGAGGCCATCTGCGACCTCGCCGACGAGTTCGGGGCGCTGACCTATATCGACGAGGTGCACGCCGTGGGCATGTACGGCCCGCGCGGTGCCGGCGTGGCCGAGCGCGACCGGCTGATGCACCGGCTCGACATCATCAACGGAACATTGGCCAAGGCGTTCGGCGTGATGGGGGGCTATATCGCTGCGAGCGCGAAAATGTGCGATGCCGTAAGGTCTTATGCGCCCGGGTTCATCTTTACCACGTCGCTGCCCCCGGCAGTGGCGGCCGGTGCCGCGGCGTCCGTCGCGCATCTCAAACATGACCAGGAACTGCGGGACAAGCACCAGACCCAGGCCAGGATCCTCAAGACACGGCTCAAGGGTATGGGTATGCCGCTTATCGACCATGGCAGCCATATCGTGCCGGTGATCGTGGGCGACCCGGTGCACACCAAGCAGCTTTCGGACATGCTGCTCGACGGCTACGGCATCTACGTGCAACCGATCAACTTTCCGACGGTCCCGCGGGGGACCGAGCGGCTGAGGTTCACGCCATCACCTGTCCACGGCCCCGACGAGATGGACCGGCTTATCCATGCAATGGATGAATTGTGGAGCCATTGCGCGCTGAATCGTGCCGAACTGAGCGCCTGACGACGCCGCACGTGCAAAACAAGTTGCGCTATGATAACCTCTTGTAAACAAAAGAGCAGGAGTCGAATCGAACTTCGGCTGCGGGCGACGGATTACAAGGGGCAGGGGGCGCATGGTCAGACGCCGCAAATCCGCTGAAATTACAACATCATCGGCTACGCCGCGCGGGTTCGATGCGTATGACCTGCGGCTTGGCGACATGATGCGCGGCGAGCGCGCGACGATGGGCAAGTCCTTGCTTGACGTTGAACGCGAGATCCGCATCCGTGCCTCCTACATCGCCGCGATCGAGAACGCGGATCCGGACGCGTTCGACACGCCGGGCTTCATCCCCGGTTACGTGCGGTCTTATGCCCGTTACCTCGGCATGGACCCAGAGCGGGCCTTTGCCCAGTTCTGTGCCGAATGCGGCTTCTCCGTGGCGCATGGCATGTCGGCCGGGGCCTCCAGCATCCGCAAGCCCGAGGATACGCCGCGTCGCAGCCAGCCGCGCGATACCGATCCGCTGATCGCGCCGTCGACACCGTTCCTTCCCGAACGCGAGAGCGTGTTCAGCCGGATCGAGCCGGGCGCCATCGGGTCCGTTCTGGTGCTGGTGGCCCTGATTTCGGCGATCGGCTACGGCGGATGGTCCGTTCTCAACGAAATCCAGCGGGTTCAGTTCGCCCCCGTCGAGAATACCCCGGATGTCCTGACGGATCTTGATCCGCTGGACGCGGCCACGCCTGCGGACCCTGACACGACGGAACCGACCCGTATCGCCGGTGCGAAACCCCGCGGGACGGAGGACGGGCTCGACCGGCTGTACAGGCCCGAGGCGCTGGACGTTCCGGTGATGGTTGCCCGCGACGGCCCGATATCGACCCTTGATCCTGCGGAAATGGGCACCTTCCGCGCCGAAGCCGCGCAGACCGAGAGCGCTCCGGCCGAGGAGCCCGGCGCCGACCGCCGGGCGATCGACAGCGTCGTGGCCAGCGTGGTCGCCGAAAACCCGGCGGAGGCGGAGGCCGCGGAAACCCCGACACCGCAGGTGGTGGCCGCCCCGCCGCCGGGCATTCGCGTGGTGGCCGTGCGTCCGGCCTGGATTCGCGTGCGGGCCGCGGATGGAAGCGTGGTGTTCGAGGGGATCCTGAACGGAGGCGACACCTACGAGGTAGCCGCGACCGAGGAGCCGCCAACCCTGCGCGTGGGCGAGTCCGGTGCCGTGTATTTCGAGGTGGACGGCAAGCATTACGGGCCGGTGGGGCCGCAGGGGTCCGTCACGTCGGACCTCGCGCTTTCGGCTGACGGTCTGACCGAGCGGTATGACGTTGCGGACCTGTCGCAGGACCGGGATCTTTCGCGTTACGTGGCCGAGCTGGAACAGGGCGGTGCAGGGCGCGAGTGACGCCCGCCGATTGCCGGACCTGCCTCTCGGGCCTATGTTTGGCGTGACGAACCCTTCGGAACCATCGGGGTAGGGATGCAGACCAACCATATCCGACCTTGGCGCAACATTCACCGCCGGGAAAGCCGCCAGATCATGGTGGGCGACGTGCCAGTTGGCGGCGGGGCGCCGATCAGTGTTCAGACGATGACCAACACCGATACCACGGATGTCGCAGCGACCGTGGCACAGGTGCAGGCCGCTGCCGAGGCGGGGGCGGACATCGTGCGCGTAAGCGTTCCGGACGCGGAATCGGCCCGCGCGCTCAAGTCGATCGTGCGCGAAAGCCCGGTGCCGATCGTGGCGGACATCCATTTTCACTACAAGCGTGGCATCGAGGCGGCCGAGGCCGGTGCGGCCTGCCTGCGGATCAACCCGGGCAATATCGGCAGCCAGGACCGCGTGCGCGAGGTCATAAAGGCCGCGCGGGATCACGGCTGTTCCATGCGTATCGGCGTGAATGCCGGGTCGCTGGAAAAGCACCTGCTGGAAAAATACGGCGAGCCTACGCCGGATGCGATGGTCGAATCCGGCCTCGATCACATCAAGGTGCTGCAGGACAACGATTTCCACGAGTTCAAGATCAGCTGCAAGGCGTCGGACGTGTTCATGGCCGCCACCGCCTACATGCAGTTGGCCGAGCAGACCGATGCGCCCATCCATCTCGGCATCACCGAGGCGGGCGGGCTGATGACTGGCACGATCAAGTCGGCCATCGGGTTGGGCAACCTGCTCTGGATGGGCATCGGCGACACGCTGCGGGTGAGCCTGAGCGCCGACCCGGTGGAGGAAATCAAGGTTGGCTACGAGATCCTGAAGTCGCTCGGCCTGCGCCATCGGGGCGTCAACATCATCTCTTGCCCGTCCTGCGCGCGGCAGGGGTTCGACGTGATCAAGACCGTCGAGATCCTCGAGGAGCGGCTGGAGCATATCAAGACGCCGATGAGCCTGTCGATCATCGGCTGCGTGGTGAACGGCCCGGGCGAGGCGCTGATGACCGATGTCGGCTTCACTGGCGGCGGCGCGGGGTCCGGCATGGTCTACCTTGCCGGAAAGGCCAGCCACAAGATGACGAACGACCAGATGATCGACCACATCGTTGAAGAAGTCGAAAAGCGTGCCGCGCAGATCGAGGCGGGGGAGGCCCAGCCGACCGCCGCAGAGTAGCGCGCGGCCGCGCCGTCAATTGCCGAGGTAGCGTTCCAGCACGATCGGGGGCACGGCCCCGCGGACCATCATGTCCGGAAACACGTAGCTTGGCGCCATGTCCAGCCCGAGCGCCGCGGCAAGATCCGCCCGTTCGTCCATGTCGTGCAGCGTCACGCGCAGGTCATGCGACGCGGCAAGCGCCTTGAGCGCGCTCTTTGCGTTGGCACACGCGGCGCAGTCGGCCGCAATGAAAAGGGCGACCGTCTGCGTTGCGTCCCGCGCTCCGAACCCCGGACGCTCGGGCGAGAACAGCGCGTCGGAATGGGCCCGTATACGCGCCAGGTCGGCCTCGATCTCGTCGGCGTAGAGTGCCTGCGCGTCCGGTGCCCGGCGCGGTGCCGTGTCGGGAAGCAGCCTTGGCACCGTCAGCAGAACCTCGCGGATTTCCTGTCTGAAAATCGCGCGCTCTGCCGCGGTCAGGTCCGAAAAGTCGGTTCCCGCCAGTCCCGGCCCCGCAAGCGCAACCGCCAGGAACGCGCCCGTGCGCGCCCATTTGCGGGGGCGGCTCATCCCCCGGCGCGGATCTCGGAGACCACGTCCTCCATCGCCTTGCGCGGCATGTAGCCCCGCAAGAGCCTGTCGCCCATGACGAAAGACGGCGTGCCCGAGATCCCGAGGGTCTGGGCGAGCTGATGGTTGCTGGCGATGACCTCGGACACCTTCGCGCTGTCCATGTGGTCAAGTATCGGACCCGTTTCGAGGCCGAGTGTCTCGCCGAGACGTTTCAGTGCCGTCTCGTTGACCTCGCCCTTGTAGGCGATGAGCGCGTCATGCACCGCCTTGTAGGCCTCATCGCCGGCGACCTGCTTGGTCGCGATGGCAAAGCGTGACGCCATCATCGACTGCTCGCCGAGAATCGGGAATTCCTTGATGACGAACCGGATGTCACCGTCGAATTCGACCAGGTCGTTCACATCCGGTGCGGCGCGGCGGCAATAGCCGCAGCGGTAGTCCATGAACTCCACCAGCGTGACGTCACCCTCCGGGTCGCCGCCCACCCACGAGTGGTCGTCCTCGAAGATCGCCTGCGCGTTCGCGGCGACGAGCCGGGCGTCGGCATGGGCCTGCTGCTCGGCTTCGCGCTCCTCGAGGATTGCGACCGCCTCCATGATGACCTCGGGGTTTTCAAGCAGGTAGTCGCGGATTTCCGCGCGGAACATCTGGCGCTCGATCTCGGTCATGCTGTCCAGTTCGAAACCGCCGGAAGAGGTTTCCTCATGGGGGATGGTCGCCGCGGCGGCTTTTTGCGGGGCGGTGCTGTCGCGCGTGAAATCGCCGGCCATGGCCACGATCAGGGCAAGGCCGGCGATGCCGGCGATTCCCACGGACAGTTGCGTGCTGGTCATCGGGTCAGTTTCCTTCTTCTGCTCGTTCGGACGCAGATAGCACGTCCTGTGCCCGCCGCCAGCCGGTTGAGCCGCGCGGCAGCATGTCGGATGCGCGTTTTGCATGGATGCCGGCATCTTTCAGCCGGCCGTTCATCGCGTATCGCTCGGCCGTCACCAACGACGCCATGCCGCGATTGCCCAGCTTGGCGTGGGCCTGTGCGAGATCCCTCAGCACGCGGGGGTCACGTCCGTCACGTGCCCGAGACTGCTCGAGATACTCAACCGCTTGCGCGGTTTCGCCGGCGGCCAGCAGGGCGCGGCCATAGGCGCCGAGGATCAGGGCGTTACCCGGCGCCAGGTTCCTGGCGCGGCCATAGGCCGCCGCGGCGGCGCTGAAGCGCCGGCTCTCGAACAGGATCTGGCCCTTGAGGTCGTGGTAATAGGGATCTTCCGGCCGTGCGGCGATGGCGCGGTCGATCGCCGCCGACGCCCGGCCGAGGTCCGAGCGGCGATGATGGGCGACGGCCTCTCGCATCGCGGTCACGTCGGCAAATCCGGATTCGCCCAAGCGGTTCATGGTCCATTTGGGAGAGCGCGCGAAGGCCGACAGCTTGCCCTTCGCGCGGTGAAACCAGTATTCGGCTTCGCGGTTGTCCCGGGCCTGGCCGCCATGGGCCTCGGCCAGCCGCTGGACGACGCGGTAACGGTCGCGCGAAAGCGGGTGGGTGCGCGCGTAAGGATCCTGCCGCGCCGATGACAGCATTTCCTGTCCGCGGAAGATGTCCATCACTTCGACCATGCCACGGGGGTCCACGCCCGCCCGGGTCAGGAACCGGATGCCCGACTGGTCGGCGGCGTTCTCCTCGGCCCGGGTATGGACGAAGAACATCCGCATCGCCGAATTCGAGGCCCCGACTGCGCCAAGGGTGGCCACCTCGCCCCGGCCCGATGCCACGGCCGCCGCCGCCGCGAGCGCCATGCCGATGCCCGCGGCCGTCCGCGCGTTGCGCAGGTTGACCGGGCGCCGCGCGAGATGGCCGTTGGCGATGTGTGCTGCTTCGTGGGCGATGACCGCCTGCAGCATGGCTGCCGACTCCATTTTCAACAGCAGGCCGGAATGGATGAAGATGGTGCTGCGGTCCACCACGAAGGCGTTGAGGCTGCGGTCGTCCACCAGCACGATGTCCGTCCGTGTCGCGCCCAGCCCGGCCGCGTCGAGGATCGGTTCGGCGAGTCGTTTCAGCGCGTGCTCTATGTCCGCGTCGCGCAGCAGGGTTGCCGCACGCCCCGGCGCCGCCAGCGTGGCCGCCAGCAACAGGGCCACCGTGAGGATTCGGACAAGATGCATTGACGGCGCGACTCTTTCCAGTGCAACCCGTGGGTGTCGTGCCACAGTCTAGGAACAAACCCATGCGGAACTCAAGCCGATCCGGCGTCGATCCCTTTATCGTGATGGACGTGATGGAAGCTGCGCGCCGCGCCGAGGCGGCGGGCCACCGTATCATCCACATGGAAGTCGGCCAGCCTGGCACGCCGGCGCCGGCGGGGGCACGGGCGGCGCTGGCCGGCGCGATGGAGCGCAGCGCTATGGGGTATACCGTGGCGCTCGGGCTGCCGGAGCTGCGCGCGCGCATCGCCCGGCTTTACGGCGACTGGTACGATGTCGATCTCGACCCCGGCCGCGTGATCGTCACGGCCGGCTCCTCCGGCGCGTTCATTCTTGCTTTCACGGCGCTTTTCGACACGGGCGAGAGGGTGGGGATCGGTGCGCCGGGCTATCCCAGCTACCGCCAGATCCTGCGGGCCCTCGGCCTTGCGCCGGTGGATATCGAGACGTCGGCGGGCAACCGGTATCAGCCGGTGCCTGGCGACATTGCCGCGCACGATCTCGCCGGTTTGATGGTGGCCAGCCCGGCCAATCCCACCGGCACGATGCTGGGCCGCGAGACGCTCGGCGCGCTGATGGGCGCGGCGTCCGAGGCGGGGGCGGCCTTCATCAGCGACGAGATATATCATGGCATAGAGTACGAGGATAAGGCCGTCACCGCGCTGGAGTTTGGCGACGAGGCCTACGTCATCAATTCCTTTTCCAAGTATTTCTCGATGACCGGTTGGCGCGTGGGCTGGATGGTGGTCCCGGAGGATCACGTGCGCGTGATCGAAAGGCTGGCGCAGAACCTGTTCATATGCCCGCCCCATGCCAGCCAGGTCGCCGCGCTGGCCGCGATGGACTGCCACGACGAGCTCGAGGCCAACATGGAGGTCTACCGCACCAACCGTCGGCTGATGCTGGAGGGGCTGCCGGCCGCCGGTTTCGACCGGATCGCGCCGCCGGACGGGGCGTTCTACGTCTATGCCGATGTCAGCCACCTGACGACCGACAGCCGGGCCTTTGCCGCCGAGATCCTCGACAAGGCCGGCGTGGCGGTGACGCCGGGGCTGGACTTCGACCCGGTGCGCGGCGGTGGCACGCTGCGATTTTCCTATGCGCGGAGCACGGAGGATATCGCTGAAGGGCTCGAGCGGCTGAAATCCTTCATGCAGGCCCGCTGAGGGGCCTGTTTCCGCCCCGCAACGCGGGACCGGTGCCGTGCCCCGTGCTCATCTTCTATGGGCAAGCGGGACCGGCTGGTGTACGATGCCGCCAAAAGACCGGCTAAGGCACGAGCAGGATGATCAGGATCTTACGGGCACTGGCAATATGCGTGGTGGCCCTTGGCACATCCGCGGCCATGGCCCCGGCGCAGGATTTCGGCGCGCTCGCCCGCGTCGACGCCGACCGGTCGCGGCTCGACGACACGCGCGACGGGCTGCGGCTGCGGCTGGGGCTGACGCAGGGTGTGCCGTACCGCGTTTTCACCCTCGATGGCCCGCCAAGGCTGGTGCTCGATTTCCGCGAGGTCGACTGGCAGGGTATCGACCCCGACCTGCTGGATTGGGCCGACCGTGCCGAACGGGTCCGCGTTGGGGGCTTCCGGCCCGGCTGGTCGCGGATGGTGGTGGATCTGGCGGGCCCCTTCGCCGTCGAGACGGCAAGCGCAGAAACCGACACCTTGACGGGCAAGGTGCTGATCGAGGTGCTTCTGAGCGAAGTCTCCGCCGAGCGGTTCGCTGCCGTTGCGGGAGCCCCGCCGCTGCCCGGATGGGACGTCGACGACCCCGGGCTGCCACCGGTCAAGATGGCGCGCCAGACCGGCGAGGAAAAGCTGCTCATCGTGCTGGACCCGGGGCATGGCGGCGTGGACCCGGGCGCGGAACGCGACGGCCACAACGAGAAGGCGTTGATGCTGCGCTTTGCCCGCGAGCTGCGCGAGACGCTGTTGCGCGCCGGCGGCTTCGACGTGGCCCTCACGCGCGAGGAGGATGTCTTCGTCTCGCTGGAGCGCCGCGTGGCCATTGCGCACGAACTTGGGGCGGATGTCTTCCTGTCGCTGCATGCCGATGCCCTGAGCGCGGGGCGCGCGCACGGTGCCACGGTCTACACCCTTGCCGACAGCGCCACGGACGAGGCCAGCGCCGCCCTTGCCGAGCGCCACAACCGCGCGAACATCATTGCGGGGATCGACCTGTCGCATAGCGACGACGTGGTGGCGGACGTTTTGATGGATCTTGCCCGGCAGGAGACACAGCCGCGCTCGGAAAAGCTGGCGCAGGCGGTCCGGCTGGGTATCCGCGAACAGGGCCTGCCGCTGCATTCGCGCCCCTTGCGGCAGGCCGGCTTCTCGGTGCTGAAATCGCCCGACATTCCGTCGGTGCTGGTCGAGCTGGGGTTTCTGTCCAGCGCGCGCGACCGCGAGAACTTGCTGGACGCGGACTGGCGGGCGCGTATGGCAGCAGCGATACGCGACGCGCTGCAGGCATGGCGCGCCGCCGACGCGGCGTCGGCCGAGCTGGTGCGGCAATAGGCGGCACGGCGCTGCCACCGTTCCAGATGTGTTTTGACGCCCCATGGCAGGGTGCGTATATGAAAAGCCAGTCTTGACCCGGGGGCGATCTTGCTCAGACCCATTTTTTCACTTTTCGGGACATTGTTCAGCCTCGTCACCCTGTCGGTGGTGATGGTCGCGCTCAGCCTCGGGGCCGTGTTCCACATCTATGGCAAGGATCTGCCCAGCCACGAGTCGCTTGCCAACTACACCCCGCCCACGATCAGCCGCATCTACTCGGCCGAGGGGCGGATCATCGACGAGTTCGCCCGCGAGCGGCGTCTGTTCACGCCGGCCGAGGAGATACCCGACCTCGTCAAGCAGGCCTTCATCTCGGCCGAGGACAAGAACTTCTACGAGCATTCCGGCTATGACGCACGCGGCATTGCCGCGGCGATCTGGCAGGCGATCCAGACCCGGGGCGAAGTGGTGCGCGGCGCCTCGACGATCACGCAGCAGGTGATGAAGAACTTCCTGCTGTCGGGCGACCGCCGGATCGAGCGCAAGATCAAGGAGATCATACTCGCGACCCGGATCGAGGAGACACTGGACAAGGAAGACATTCTCGAACTCTACCTGAACGAGATATTCCTCGGGCAGAACTCTTACGGCGTGACGGCCGCCGCCCAGACCTACTTCAACAAGACGCTCGGCGAGCTTGCCCCGCACGAGGCGGCCTTTCTGGCCTCCATGCCCAAGGCGCCGTCGGATTATCACCCCGTGCGGGAAAAGGACCGGCTGCGCCAGCGGCGCAACTTCGTGCTCACCGAGATGTACGAGAATGGCTATATCAGCCGGGATGTCATGCAGTCGGAAATCAACGCGCCCGTCCGCTCGGTCCAGAACGGGGATTTCCGGGAATGGCGTGACACGCTGCCGCCGCGGGATTACTTCACCGACGAGATACGCCGCCAACTCAGCCGCGATTTCGGCGAGGGCGAGTTCTTTACCGGGGGGCTGACCGTGCGCGCCACGATCGACCCCGAGATGCAGCAGGCTGCGGCCAAGGCGTTGCAGCGCCAGCTGGAAAGATATGACCGTGGACGCAAGGAATGGCGCGGAACCGGCGAACGCCTGCCCGCGGATGTGCTGGAGGACGAGGCGGCATGGCGCGCCGCGCTGTCGGAAGTGGACGTGGCGCGCGACATCGAGCTTGACGGGCGGTGGTACCCGGCCGTGGTGCTGGAGCGCGGCGAGCAGCAGATGCGCATAGGAATCGAGAGCGTGGACGGGGTGCAATCGGTGCCGCGCAAGGACATCGCCTGGCTGCCCGGCGATTTTTTCGAGACCTTCGAGCGCGGCGACGTGGTGCATGTCCGGCGCATGACGTCTGACAGCGATGGCAGTTTCATCCGCTGGACCCTGCGGCAGGTGCCCGAGGTCGAAGGGGGCTTCATGGCGATGGACGTCGAGACCGGGCGTGTGCTCGCGATGCAGGGCGGCTTTTCCTACCAGCACTCGGTTTTCAACCGCGCCACGCAGGCCAAGCGGCAACCGGGGTCGAGCTTCAAGCCCTTCGTCTATGCCGCCGCGCTGGACAGCGGGTATTCGCCGGCGACCATCGTCATTGACGCGCCCATCGAGATCGATACGCCGCAGGGGCTGTGGCGGCCGCGCAATTCCACCAACACCTATTACGGGCCGACCCCGCTGCGCACCGGGATCGAGATGTCGCGCAACCTCATGACCATCCGGCTGGCACAGGAGGTCAGCATGGGGGTGGTCGCCGACTACGCCGAACGGTTCGGCGTCTACGACGACATGGGCACGTTCCTTGCCAACGCGCTCGGCTCCGACGAAACGACCCTCTACAACATGGTCGCGGCCTATTCGATGTTCGCCAATGGTGGCGAGCGGGTGGAGCCGACGCTGGTGGACCGCGTGCAGGACCGCTTCGGCGACACGGTCTACCGCCACGATCCCAGGCAATGCGTGAGCTGCGACGATCCCGCCATCCCGGAGGGCAGGGCACCGCGCATCGTGTCCGACCGCGAGCAGGTGATCGACTCGATCACCGCGTATCAGCTCACCTCGATGATGCGCGGCGTGGTCGATCGCGGCACCGCCTCGGGGGCGATCAACCTGCCGGTGCCGGTGGCGGGCAAGACGGGCACCACGAACGACGCGCGCGATGTGTGGTTCGTGGGGTTCACCAGCAATATCGCCGCGGGCTGCTATATCGGCTACGATCAGCCCCGCGGACTGGGGCGCGGCGCCTACGGGTCGTCGATGTGCGGGCCGGTGTTCCAGGAATTCATGCAAAAGGCGATAGAGAAATACGGCGGCGGCGCGTTCGAGGTGCCCGAGGGCGGACGTTTCATCAAGATCGACCGATATACCGGCGCGCGGTTGCCCGAGGGCGAGACCGGGCCGCATGTCGTGGCCGAGTATTTCCGCGAGGGCGAGGAGCCTGTCTTCGGCTACGTGTATGACGGCGGTTTCGCCATGGGCGACGATCTGCGCATCCTCGAAGAGCGCCGCCAGCGCGGACAGGCCACGACGGAGACGGGCGCGGCGGTTGCCGGTGAATCCGGGCAGGATGGCGAGAAGGCGAGTTTCGGCAGCCTGAGCTCCGGCGGGCTCTACTGACCCGCACGGACCCGGCGCGGTCGGTGACCGCGGGCCCGCGGACGGGGCGCGCCATCTTGTTCGTCCCCCCGCGCTGCGGTATCACCCGCACCTGACCAGACCGGGGGACACCTGATGCGCGCCGAAGCCGAAACCGCCGTTGCCGAGATCCGCAAGTCGCTCGACCTGTTGCGCCAGCGCATGGGGCGGGAGACCGCGCAGCACCGTTTGGAAGAGTTCAATGCCCGGGTCGAGGACCCCGAGCTGTGGAACGACCCGGCCCGCGCGCAGAAGCTGATGCGCGACCGGCAGGCGCTGGTCGACGCGATCGAGACGCACGATTCCATCCAGAAAGAGCTCGACGAGCATGTCGAGCTGATCGAGTTGGGGGAAATGGAGGGCGACGAGGACATCATCGCCGAGGCGGAGGCCGCGCTCAAGGCGCTGGCGAAAAGGGCCGCCGCCAAGGAACTGGAGGCGCTGCTCGATGGCGAGGCGGACGCCAACGACACCTTTCTTGAGATCAACGCCGGCGCGGGCGGGACCGAGAGCTGTGACTGGGCGGCGATGCTGGCGCGGATGTATGTCCGTTGGGCCGAGAGCCACGGATACGACGTGGAGCTGCAGGCCGAGACGCCCGGCGACGAGGCCGGGATAAAGTCGGCGGCCTACAAGATTTCCGGGCGCAACGCCTATGGCTGGCTGAAGTCGGAATCCGGCGTGCATCGGCTGGTGCGCATCTCGCCCTTCGACTCGGCGGCCAAGCGGCACACGTCCTTCTGCTCGGTCTGGGTGTACCCGGTGGTGGACGACGATATCGAGATCGAGGTGAACCCATCCGATATCCGGGTCGATACCTTCCGCGCCTCGGGCGCGGGGGGGCAGCACGTCAACAAGACCGATTCGGCCGTGCGCATGACGCATATCCCGACCGGGATCGTCGTGACCAGCTCGGAAAAATCGCAGCACCAGAACCGCGACATCGCCATGAAGGCGCTGAAATCCCGGCTCTACCAGATGGAGCTGGACAAGCGGAACGAGGCCATCGCCGAGGCGCACGAGGCCAAGGGCGAGGCGGGATGGGGCAACCAGATCCGGTCATACGTGCTGCAACCCTACCAGATGGTGAAGGACCTGCGCACGGGCGTGGAGACCTCGGACACGAAGGGCGTGCTGGATGGCGATCTCGACCAGTTCATGGCGGCCACGCTGGCAATGGCCGTGAGTGGAAAGAGCCGCGCGGAGGCGCAAGGCGACGAGGCCTGATTGCCGCCCCGGCGGGGCAGGGGGCGTTGCCCCCTCTTGGCCTGCGGCCAATTCACCCCCAGGGTATTTTCATCCAAGAAGAAGCAGGGGCGCTTGATGGACGAGAGCGGGGCACCGAACGCAGTGGCGCAGGCGGCGGCGATCGCCGAGGGGCGGTTGACGGCCGAGGCGCTGATGCAATCCACGCTGGAGCGGATCGGCGCGGTGAACGGGACGCTCAACGCGATCGTTTCGCTGCGTGACGCCGACGAGCTGCTGGCCGCGGCGCGGGCGGCGGACAAGGCCGGAACGGGCGGGCCGTTGCACGGGCTGCCCGTCGCCATCAAGGACCTTGCCAATGCACGCGGCCTGCCCACCAGTCTCGGCTCGCCGGTTTTTGCCGGGCAGTTGGCCGAGCGGGACGATCCGCATGTCGCCCGGCTGCGCGCGGCGGGCGCCATCGTGATTGGCAAGACCAACACGCCGGAATTCGGGCTGGGCAGCCACACCTACAACCCCGTTCACGGCGTCACCGTGAACCCATACGCGCCGGACCGGAGCTGTGGCGGCTCCTCGGGCGGGGCGGCAGTGGCGCTGGCCGCGGGGATGCTGAGCCTCGCGGACGGGTCCGACATGATGGGCTCGCTGCGCAACCCGGCGGGATGGTGCAATGTCTACGGGATGCGGCCGACATGGGGGCGGGTGCCGGCCAGCGGGGAGGGGGAGCTGTTCCTCCACCAGCTGTCGACGAACGGCCCGATGGCGCGCTGTCCCGCCGACCTTGCGTTGATGCTGGACGTGATGTCGGGGCCGGACGCGCGTCAGCCTCTGATCGCGGATTACCCGCCCTGCGGCATGCCCCGCCCGGGCGCAGGGGGGCGGCGGATCGGCTGGCTGGGCGACTGGGGTGGTGCTTTGGCTTTCGAGGACGGTATCCTCGCCCTGTGCGAGAGCGCGCTCGGAGTGCTTGACGGGGCGGGGGCGCGGATCGACGCCGTGGGGCCACCCTTCGCGCGCGACAGCCTGTGGCATGCGTGGACGACCCTGCGCAGCTGGAGCGTGGCCTGCGAGCTCGGCCCGCTTCTGGACGATCCCGCGACCCGCGACCGTCTGAAGCCCGAGGCGGTCTGGGAGATCGAGAAGGGCCGCGCGCTCTCGGCGGCGGAGATCGACGCGGCCAGCCGCACCCGGTCGGACTGGTTCCGCGCCGCACTGGCGCTGTTCGACACCTACGACGCGCTGGCGCTGCCCACGGCGCAAGTTTGGCCGTTCCCGGCCGGGCACGACTGGCCGCGCGCGATCGAGGGGCACGCGATGGACAGCTATCACCGCTGGATGGAGGTCATGATCCCAGCCAGCCTGGTCGGACTGCCGGCCCTGGCCATGCCCGCGGGCTTCGGCGGTGGCGGCCTGCCCATGGGGGTGCAGCTGATCGGCCCGCGTGGCGGCGACAAGATGCTGCTGGAACTGGCCGAGGCCTATGATCGCGACACCGGCTGGCCCCGGGAGCGGCCGCCCAAGCTAAGCTGATCGGCACTTACATCTTTGTCCGGCGGGCCGGCTTGGCTAGTCTGCACCGGGGAACCGGGAGGAGAGGCCGATGCAGGACAAGCCGCACGGCGCGCCCGCGATGGGGCGGGCGGAGGTCAGCATGCTTGGGACGGCGCTGCGCCGCGGATGGCGCGACATGGTGCGCGCGCCGGGCTATGCCGCGATCTTTTCCGGGGTCTACGTGGCGATCGGCTGGATCATGATCCTTGTCACCTGGGCAACGGGGCAGAGCTACTGGCTGATCTTTGCCGCCGTCGGCTTTCCGCTCGTGGGGCCGTTCGCGGCGGTGGGGTTCTACGAGGTGAGCCACCGCCTGGAACAGGGCGAGCCGCTGGAGCCGGCCGCCATATTCGGCGTGATCGCGCATCAGCGCCGGCGGCAGCTGCCGTCGATCTGCGCGGTGATCGTCATCATGTTCCTGTTCTGGTTCTTTCTCGCGCACATGATATTCGCCCTGTTCCTGGGCTTTTCGACGATGACGAACGTCTCCACCTCTTTCGATATCTACCTCACGCGCGAGGGGCTCACGATGCTGGCCTTTGGCACGGCCGTCGGGGCGGCGTTCGCGCTGCTTCTCTACATGATCACCGTGGTGTCGCTGCCGATGCTGCTGGACCGCGAGGTGGATTTCGTCACCGCCATGATCACCTCGTTCCGGACCGTGACGGAAAGCCCCGTGCCCATGCTGGCCTGGGCGGCGCTCGTGGCCGCGCTGACATTCGTGGCGATGCTCCCGGCCTTTCTTGGGCTCTTCATCGCGTTGCCCCTGCTGGGGCACGCGACGTGGCACCTCTACCGGCAACTTGTCGTTGCCGGCCAATGCAGTGACGGGTGATGCATCCGGCATTGCTGCCCTTGCCACCGTGGCTGTCCGCCGCGTGCCCTTGGGAGACGTGTCGAGAAAGCCGTCAGGCAGGTTCTTGGCGCTGAAGCAGTTGCCGTTGCCAGGACTGCTTACGCCTGTCGCAGCAGGGAAAGACGCCGCTGATGAAGGTGCGTGTCGATTCCGATGGCTTTTTCCGAGCTCGAACAGTTGAGGCAGGCGGAGAAAATTCGCAGAATTTTCTGAGCAGGAGATTTTTCTGCGAAAATCTCGTGGCTACCGCCTTTCCGCCGCCTTGGCGGCGTCCCACAGCGCGTCCATCTCCGCGAGGTCGGACTCCTCGGGGCGCCGGCCTTCGGCGGCCAGCGCGGCCTCGATCGCCGCGAAACGCCTGGTGAACTTGGCATTGGCCCCGCGCAGGGCCGCCTCTGGGTCAACCCTCAGGTGACGGGCCAGGTTGGCCATCACGAAAAGCAGGTCGCCCATTTCCTCCTCCACCCTGTCGGGGGGCAGCGTGTCGGCGGCCTCCTGCAGTTCTGCCGCTTCTTCGCTGATCTTGTCGAGCACCTGCGCCGTCTGTGGCCAGTCGAAGCCCACGCGCGCCGCGCGCTTTTGCAGCTTGACCGCGCGCATGAGGGCGGGCAGGCCCTGTGCCACACCGTCCAGCACCCCGGTCTGCGCGTTGGCGGCGCGCTCGGCGGCCTTGACCGTCTCCCAGTCGCGGGTCTGCTGTTCGGCCGACTTGTCGCGGCTTTCAGCGCCGAAAACGTGCGGATGGCGCGCTACCATCTTGTCGGATATCGCGTCGGCCACGGCGTCGAAATCGAAAAGATCGCGGTCGCGCGCGATCTGGGCGTGGAACACCACCTGCAACAGAAGGTCGCCAAGTTCGGCTTTCAGCTCGTCCCACGATTCGCGGTCGATCGCATCGGCGACCTCGTAGGCTTCCTCTATCGTGTAGGGGGCGATGGTGGCGAAATCCTGTTCGATATCCCACGGGCAACCGGTTTCGGGATCGCGCAGCCGGCGCATGATCTCGATCAGCCGCGGCATGCCGCGGGAGGGATCATGGGCAAGAGCATCGTCGGGCATTGCAAGGCGCCTGTGTTTGAAGTTGACTGGAGCCTGACGCGTCGACGCCCGGGAGTCCAGACATGGCCGTGATCAACCGCATTGCAGGATTCTCGGAGGAGATGACCGGCTGGCGCCGTCACCTGCATGCGCACCCGGAGCTGGGTCTGGAGTGTCACGCCACGGCGCGCTTCGTGTCGGAGCGGCTGCGCGAGTTCGGCATCAACCGTATCGAGGAGGGAATCGCGCAAAGTGGCGTGGTTGCCGTGATCGAGGGGTGCGGGCCGGGGCCCACGATCGGCCTGAGGGCCGACATGGACGCGCTGCCCGTGACCGAGCAGACCGGCCTGCCGTATGCCTCGACGGTGCCGGGCCGGATGCATGCCTGCGGGCATGACGGACACACTACCATGCTGTTGGGGGCGGCAAAGTATCTGGCCGAAACGCGCAATTTCCGCGGCCGCGTCGCCCTGATCTTCCAGCCTGCCGAGGAGGGGCCGGGCGGCGGGCAGCTCATGGTCGAGGAGGGCGTGTTGTCGCGCCACGGGATAGAGCAGCTTTACGCGCTGCATACCCTGCCGGGCGCGGCCGAGGGCAGTTTCGAAACGTGCCCCGGCCCGATCATGGCCGCGGTCGACACGTTCCACGTCGACGTGACGGGGCTTGGCGGGCACGGGGCCTTTCCGCACGAGGCGCGCGACCCTGTCGTGGCCGCGGCTGGCATGGTCCAGGCGATCCAGACCATCGTCAGCCGCAACCACAGTGCAGTGGAAGAACTGGTGGTCTCGGTCACGCAGATCCACACGGGCAGCGCCGAGAACATCATCCCCCAAAACGCCTACATAAACGGAACCATCCGCAGCTTCGACGCCAAGGTGCAGGCGATGGCATGGCAGCGCCTGGAAGAGATCGTGAAAGGGCAAGCGGCGTCTTTCGGGGTTTCGGCGGAGTTGCGCATCGACCGCGGGTATCCCGCGACGGTCAATGACGCGGAACGGGCCGCCTTCGCGGCGGAGGTCGCGCGGGAAGTGGCCACCGACGGAGCGGTCACGGCGGACCGGCCCAAGGAAATGGGAGCGGAGGATTTCGCCTACATGCTGGCGGAGCGGCCCGGCGCCTATCTGTTCCTCGGACAGGGGCCGGGGGCGGGCTTGCATCACGAGTGCTTTGACTTCAATGATGCGGTTGCGCCGGTCGGCGCCTCGTTCCTTGCCCGCATCGTCGAGCGGGCCCAACCGGCGGGATGAGTTTCCCGGCCACGCGAAAGGGCTTTGTTACATGGCTTTGGAAGACGCGAAAACGCAGGTGGATCACGCGTTCACGCGCGAGGACCCGCGCGGCCCGTCCAGCGAGAACACTTTCGGCGGCGCGACCTCCTTCCTGCGCCGGCGCTATTCCAAGGACCTGTCGGGCGCCGATATCGCCGTGACGGGCATTCCGTTCGACCAGGCGGTGACGAACCGCCCCGGCACGCGGCTCGGCCCCCGGGCCATACGGGAGGCCAGCGCGCTGCAGAGCCCCGATGCCCCCTATGGCTGGGGGTACAACCCGCTGAGCGAATTCACGGTGCTGGATTACGGCGACATGGCGTTCGACTACGCCATGGTTCCCGATTTTCCCGCCGCACTGACCGCGCATGTCCGGGGTATTCTCGAGGCGGGCGCGGCCAGCATCGCGCTTGGCGGGGATCACTACATCACCCTGCCGATCCTGCGCGCCTATGCCGAGCGGCACGGCCCGCTGTCGGTGGTGCAGGTCGACGCCCATACCGACACCTGGGCCGATGACAACCCCGCGCGGATCGACCACGGCACGATGATGTACAAGGCCGTCAAGGAGGGGATCGTCGATCCGGCGCGCTCCGTCCAGGTGGGTATTCGAACCGACAACCCCGAAACCATGGGGTTCAACATCATAGATGCACGCGCGGTGCATGAGCAGGGCCCGGCCTGGACGGCACGCCGGGTGCGGGAGATCCTGGGGGATCATCCAGCCTATGTCACCTTCGATATCGACGGGCTCGACCCGGCCTTCGCGCCCGGCACCGGCACGCCGGTCTGGGGCGGGCTGAGCTCGGGGCAAGCGGCGATCCTTCTGCGTGACCTTGCCGGCATCAACATGGTGGGGGGCGACGTGGTGGAGGTGTCTCCGCCCTTCGACACGAGCGGCGCCACAGCCGTGGCGGGCGCGCACGTGGTGACCGACCTGATCTGTCTCTGGGGCTGGACCCGGCGGCAGGCGAGGCACGAATGACCGGTCAGGGCGGATGAAACCGGTTCTGCGCATGGCCCTTATCGTTGTCCTGCTGATCCTCATCGGCCTTGGGCTTTATGTCCGTTTCGCGCCGACGGACCCGTCGCGCTGGCACCAGATGCCCGAACAGATCGAAAACCGCGACATGGCGCGCGGGGCGATGCGTGTCGTCACAGCCGGCGAGGGGCACATGGCGCGCCTGCATGACATCATCACCGGCACGCCGCGAACCCGCGTTCTGGCGGGGGGCGTGGAGCAGGGCATGGTGACCTATGTCACCCGGTCGCTCGTGTTCGGATTTCCCGATTACACCACCGTTCGCAAGACCGACGGCACGCTGGAAATCCACGCACGCCTGCGTTTCGGCAGTTCAGATATGGGCGTCAACGCCGCCCGTGTCGACCGCTGGCTTCAGGCCTTCGCCGAGGGACGATGACAGGCAACCGTCGCTGACCTTGCGCCACATCGGGTTGTTGAGCGACATCTGGCACTGCGCCATGAAGGACCGCCCGTCGACGGTCAGGCAGATCATCTCGCCCAGTTCGACCCGTCCTCCGGAGCTGTCGGTGCAGTAGCAATCGACCGTCTTGCCGCCTGTCTTGCTGTCGGCCAGCGCAGGCCCGGCCGTGGCGGCCACCAGTAACACGATCCATCTCATGGCGCTATCATAGCACCAGTGCGGGCCTTGACCAATCCCGGCGAATGGAGGAGACCGGCGCAATGGTGCCGATGGATAAACTCGACGAGATCGTGCAACGTTTCGAGTATCTCGAAGCGCGCATGGCCGAGGGTGGTGGCGATATTGCCCGCCTCGGCCGCGAATACGCCGAGTTGCGCCCCCTGGTCGAGGAAATCCGCGCGTATCGCCAGCTTCTTGACGATATCGAGGCGGCGGAGGCGATGCTGGACGACCCCGAGATGCGCGAGCTTGCCGAGGACGAGCTGGAAACGCTGACGGCCCGGCGACCCGAGATGGAAGCCGGCCTGAAACTGGCGCTGTTGCCGCGCGACGAGGCCGATGCCCGCCCCGCCATCCTCGAGATACGGCCGGGAACCGGGGGCGAGGAAGCTGCGCTGTTCGCCGGCGACCTGATGCGCATGTACCAGCGCTATGCCGAGGCGCGCGGCTGGTCGTTCGAAACCATCGAGTACCAGGAGAGCGAGCTGGGCGGCGTCAAGGAGCTTGTCGCGCTGGTCAGGGGCGAGGGGGTTTTCGCCCGGCTCAAGTTCGAGTCCGGCGTTCACCGCGTGCAACGGGTTCCGGAAACGGAGTCGGGCGGGCGCATCCACACCTCCGCGGCGACCGTGGCGGTTCTGCCCGAGGCCGAAGATGTGGACATCCAGATCGACCCCAACGACCTGCGGATCGATACGATGCGGGCCTCGGGGGCGGGTGGTCAGCACGTGAACACCACGGATTCGGCGGTGCGCATCACCCATCTGCCCACCGGGATCGTCGTGACCTCGTCGCAGAAATCGCAGCACCGCAACCGCGAGATCGCGATGGACGTGCTCAAGACCCGCCTTTTCGACATGGAGCGGCAGAAGGCGCAGGACGACCGCGCCCAGGCCCGCGCGGCTCAGGTCGGCAGCGGCGACCGGTCAGAGCGTATCCGGACCTACAATTTCCCGCAGGGCCGGCTGACCGACCACCGCATCGGGCTCACGCTCTACAAGCTCGACCAGATCATGGGCGGCGACCTTGACGACGTGATCGACGCGCTCACGGCGGATGCGCAGGCCAACCTGCTGGCGGAGATGGAGGCATGAGCCGAACCGTCGGCGAGGGTTTGGCGGAATTGCGCGGCCGGCTCGCCGCCGCGGGGATCGACGGCGCCGCGCTGGAGGCGCGCCGGATCATGGCCGTGGCGATGCAGGTGGCCCCCGACCGCGTGAGCCTTATGCAGACCGAAAGCCTGAGCGGCACGGCAGAGGACAGGCTGGGCAGGCTGGCCGCGCGGCGCTGCGCGCGCGAGCCGTTGTCCCATATCCTTGGCGTGCGCGCGTTCCATCGTCACGAGTTCAGGGTCACGGCGGAGGTGCTCGACCCCAGGCCGGAAACCGAGACACTGGTCGAGGCGGCCTGCGCCGTGCCGTTCGAAACGGTGCTCGACCTCGGTACCGGCTCGGGCTGTATCCTCCTGTCGCTTCTCGCGGCCCGGCCTCTGGCGCGCGGCGTGGGGACGGATATATCGCAGGCCGCGCTGGCTGTCGCGCAAGAGAACGCAACCCGGCTGGGGCTGGATGACCGGTGCCGGTTGCGCGAGGCGGACTGGTTCGACGGGATAGAGGGCAAGTATGATCTCGTCGTCTCGAACCCGCCTTACATCGCGGCCGCCGAGATGGCCGGGCTGGCGCCCGAGCTGGAGCACGAACCGCGCGGCGCACTGACCGACGGGGGTGACGGGCTGTCCGCCTACCGCACGATCACCGCCCGGGTTGGGGCGTATCTGGTCCCGGGCGGGCGTCTCATGGTCGAGGTCGGATGGCGGCAGGGCCCGGAGGTGGCCGGGATGATGCACCGCGCGGGGCTTACAGAGGTGCGCATCCTGCCTGACCTCGACGGGCGCGACAGGGTCGTGAGCGGCCGGCAGGATGCGGGCGCGCCGTGACGATCCACCCCGATTCCGGGGATTTTCGCGGAAAATTCTGATTTTTCGGCGTTTCCTCTTGTCACGGGCAGCCGGGCGTGTTTACTGGGGGAAGTCACGCAGGTGGATGCCCTCGCGGCGGTCCCTCTTGACGTCAAGCCAAGAAATGTCGGATTCGCAAAATTTTCGGCGCACCAGTCGCCACGCGGATCGAACGACGCTTTGAGCATAGGGCTGACAGCTAAATTATGAGATCTTCCAAGTCACGTTCGCGGAACAAGTCCAACCGCAACCGGTCGATGGGCAATGTGGTCAACAGGGTTTTCGACAGTTCGGGACCCGAGGGCAAGGTGCGCGGCACGCCACAGCAGATCATCGACAAGTACAACCAGCTGGCGCGCGATGCCCAGCTATCGGGCGACCGTGTGGCGGCCGAGAATTTCCAGCAGCACGCCGAGCACTATCTTCGGCTGCTTGGTGCCGCTCAAAAAGAGCAGGAAGCCAAGCGCGAGGAGCAGGAACGGCAGAACCGTGAACGTCAGGCCGAGCGTGACCGCGAACGCGCCAAGCGGCAGGAACGCGAACTGAACGGCGGCGAACTGGTGGAAAGCGCCGACAGCCCGTCGCAGGCCGACTTGATCGAGGACACCGGTAGCGCCAGTGGCGACGAGAGTGGGCTCGTGGAGACGCCCGAGAGCAAGTCGGGCGAGGACGCACCGCAGCAGCAGCAACCGGACAAGCCAAAGCGCAGCCGGAAGCCGCGCAAGCCGAAATCCTCCGGCAAGGATGGCGGCGGCAGCTCCGGCGGCGAGGGCGGTTCGGGGTCGCAAGCGGCCGCGGAATAACGGCCCCCGTTACACGCCGTTTAGGTAGCTCTTGGTCCCGAGGCCGCGCCACGCGGATAGACCGTACGTTCAGCGTGCCGAGTCGTTCGCCGTCGCAACTCTGAGCGCGATCCGCCCGTCCCCTTCCAGTTGACGGATCGTGGTCACGACGCGGGCCATGGCGGCCTCGCCCTCCGGCTCGTCGACGGGTCCGCGTTCCTCGACCTCGTCGCGCAGGGCATCGCGCATTCTCTTTGACAGGTTGCCGAGCAGAAACTCGGCCGCCGCGGCCGTTTCTTCGCCCGCGCCCCGGGCGCCCGCAAGGGCGGTCACCAGGTCTTCGCGCGCCAGCTCGCGGGCGATGGCGGGCACGTCCGACGGCTCCAGTCGCTCGGGGATGTTGGCGAAAGTGAAAATCGCGCGGCGCACGAGCTGGGCAAAATCCTCGTCCGTTTCCTCCAGCCCGGTCAGGAGTTCCTCCCGGATGGCCCGTTGAGAGCAATTCAGAATGGCGCCGACCCGCTCCACCGGGCCATCATCGAAGGCTTGCGCCGGAACGGCGTGGAGCTGCGCCGCCAGGGACAGGCCGATCCGGTCCACGGATTCCGGCGTGGCGGCGCTGGTGCGTGACACGGCATAGGTGATGCGCCGCGCCGTCTGCCCCGGAAGCTGACCCAAGAGTTCGGCCGCGCGCGGCACGTCGAGCTTGGACAACAGGATCGCCGCGACCTCGGTACTCTCGGTTTCGAGCAGATCGCGGAGATGATCAGCCGGGGCATTGCGCACCTGTTCCCAAGGGTCGCCGAACTGGCGCACGCCTGCCTCCTTTCGCAGGCGCGCGGCGGTCTGGGGGCTGATGCGCCCGTCGAGTTCTGACAGGGCGCCGGCCACGCCCCGGGGGAAGGTCAGACCCATACCTTCCAGTTCGCCGGCAAACTCGGATACGACGCTGCCGAGCGTCTTGCGGTCGACATAACGCATCGCGCCCATTTGCGTGGTCAACACCTCTTGCAGCGGATCCGGCAGGTCGGACAGGGGGACATCGGCCCCCTCGTTGAGAAGGAACCGCACGATGATGGCGGCTTTCTGCGGGCGGGTCAGCCGCCCGGCGGCGTCGTGTTGCGGGGCGGGTGATGCGACACGGGCAAGGTCGTTTGAGGGCATTGCATGTCCCGGCTGCTGACATGGCGCAGACCCTAGGACGGGGGGATGAAAAAGCTCTAAACGAAAACGGGCGGCCCCGCGGCCGCCCGGTAGATCGCAACGCCAAGCGTCCTCAACTCGTCGTGGGCACGCAGGACTTGCTTTCGGCGTCGTAGGTTTTCCCGTCGGCACAGGACATGGCCTGCTGCTGCTTGTGATAGTCGCAGCCTGCATAGGCCGACACGGCCGAGGCAAGTGTGAGGGTGGCGGATGCCACAACCAGCTTCAGTTTCATTCGATCACCTCTCCTGTATGGCGTAGATGATGATAACACATTCGCCCCGGTTATCGAAAAAAATCCGTTCGGCCACGCCGGTCGTCTCAGGTTTCGCCGAAAACGCGGGCAAATATCGTGTCGACATGCTTGGTATGATAGCCCAGATCGAACTTTTCCTCGATCTGTTCGGGCGTCAGCGCGGCGGTCACCTCCGGGTCGGCGAGGAGTTCCGTCTTGAAGTCCTTGTCCTCTTCCCAGACTTTCATCGCGTTGCGCTGTACAAGGCGATAGGCGTCCTCGCGGCTCACGCCGGCCTGGGTGAGGGCCAGCAGCACGCGCTGGCTCATCACAAGGCCGCGGAACCTGTGCAGGTTGGCCAGCATCGTTTCCGGGTAGATCACCAGCTTGTCAACAACCTGCGTGAGCCGCGCCAGCGCGAAATCGAGCGTCACGGTGGCGTCGGGGCCGATATTGCGCTCCACCGAGCTGTGCGAGATATCCCGCTCGTGCCAGAGCGCCACGTTCTCCAGCGCGGGGATCACTGCCGAGCGCACCAGGCGCGCCAGCCCGGTCAGGTTTTCTGTCAGCACCGGGTTGCGCTTGTGCGGCATGGCCGAGCTGCCTTTTTGCCCCTTGGAGAAGAACTCCTCGCCTTCCAGCACCTCGGTTCGCTGCATGTGGCGCACCTCGATGGCGAGGTTCTCGATCGAGGAGGCCACCACGCCAAGGGCGGCGAAGAATGCCGCGTGGCGGTCGCGGGGAATGACCTGCGTTGATATGGGCTCGGGCTTGAGGCCGAGCTGTTCGCACACATGTTCTTCCACCGCCGGGTCGATATTGGCAAAGGTGCCCACCGCGCCCGAAATCGCGCCGGTGGCGATCTCCTCGCGCGCGGTTTTCAGCCGGGCGAGGTTTCGGTCCATCTCGGCATAGAAGCGGGCGAAGGTCAGTCCCATCGTGGTGGGCTCGGCGTGGATGCCGTGGCTGCGCCCGATCCGCACGGTCATCTTGTGTTCGAATGCGCGTCGCTTGAGCGCGGCGAGCAGCCCCTCCACATCGGCGATCAGGATGTCGGCGGCGCGGGTCAGCTGGATGTTGAAACAGGTATCCAGAACGTCCGAGCTGGTCATGCCCTGATGAACGAAGCGCGCCTCGTCCGCGCCCACATGCTCGGCCAGGTGGGTGAGGAACGCGATGACATCGTGCTTGGTGACGGCCTCGATCTCGTCGATGCGGGCCACGTCGAATTCGACATCCTTGGCCCTCCAGACCGCGTCGGCGTTTTCGCGCGGGATCACGCCCAGATCGGCCTGTGCGTCGCAGGCGTGAGCCTCGATCTCGTACCAGATGCGGAACTTGGTGGCGGGCTCCCAGATCTGGACCATCTCGGGGCGGGAGTAGCGGGGTATCATGCGGCAGCTTTCCGGTTTGTGTCTGTCCTCGGCGCGGGTTTAGACTTGTGCGCGGGCAGCGGCAAGGCAGGAGCGGGGCAGTGGCACCGGGCTTGGGCGATTTCGAGGGCGATTGGCGCGTCGTGCGGGACATCCAGCATGCGGACGGGCTGGAAGCATGGTTCGACGGGACCGCGTCGTTCGTGCCGGACGGTGCGGGTCTGACCTATCGCGAGGAAGGCGGGCTGGTCATTGCCGGGCAGGCGCCCGTCCGGGCCGAGCGGCGCTATCTGTGGCGCGCGCGCGACGATGGCCGCATCGCGGTTCTGTTCGATGACGGGGCTGCGTTCCACGTGTTCGATCCCGCGGCGGACCGGCCCTCGGACAGTCACGATTGCGCATCGGATCTTTACGAGGTGCTATACGATTTCGGAGGCTGGCCGCTATGGCGCGCACGGTGGTGCGTGACCGGCCCGCACAAGGACTACCGCATGAACTCGCTCTACTGGCGGGCAAACGCATGAGCGGCATTTTCCAGACCATGACCCCCTATGACACCGCGGCGCCCAAACCGTTGCCGGGGATCGCGCCGCTCGACCCGCGGGAGTGGCTGCTTGTCGACGAGGCCTTCGCCGGGCAGATGGCCGAGCGCGAGCGCCTGCTGACCGGCCGACGGGAACACGTGGTGGCGGTGACCGAGCGGGGGCGGGCGGCGGCCGACGAATTGCTGAACTTCGTCCTCGCGTGGCTCGCCGAGCACGGGGCGGGCTACACCGTTTTTGCCGATGCCGTGCGGCGCCCCGATGGCGTGACCGTCCCCGTCGTGGCGGATGACCCGATGGGCACGCTTGGACGGCTCGTGCAGGAAGATTTATGCCTGATGGAACGGCAGGGCGAAGAGCACGTGCTGACGGCGGCCGTGGTCTGCTTCCCGGCGAGCTGGCGACTCGCGGACAAGATAGGCCGGCCGCTGACCACGATCCACACCCCGGTTCCGGCCTACGACGACGCGCTGGCGCGGCGTGTGCAGCGGCTGTTCGACGGGGTGCAGGTGGGCCGCCCGCTGTGGCGGTTCAACGCGCTGTCCTACGCTGACGCGCAGCTTCATCAACCTGAAAGGCGCAGCGTGTCCGCCGGTGCACATACCGCCGAAAGCCACCCGTTCATCCGGTCGGAACGCCAATGCGTTCTGCGCCTGCCGGAAACCCGGGCCTGTGTCTTCTCGATCCATACCTATGTTCTGCGGCGTGACAGCATCGGCATGGCGGATCAGGTGGCGACCTGAGTCATGTCGCGCAGCATCGTGTAGGTGAACATGAAGGCCCCGAGCGCCGGCACGGTCAGCAAGAGCGACAGCGCGACCGTGTGGATGGTCAGACGCAAGGGCTCCGTAGGCTCCGCCCGCGTTTTCATCATCTCTTCCAGATGCCCCGCGATGCCGGAGGCCGCCGTGGCTATGGGATGCTTTCGGTCAGTGTTCTTGCTTGCGGTGTCGGCCTGGTTCAAGGGGCCCGGCTCGGCCCTTTCCTCTGCCCGTCCGGAGGGTGTCATCTCGCTGAACATGTCAGCGTAGTCCTCCACGTTCTCGGGAAAGGCCATGTTCTTTTTGCTCTGGCGCTGATCACCGGGCATGTGGTTCGTGTTCAGGCGCAGCAGATCGAATGTCGTGTCGATCAGTGCCGGCCCGATGGGCTGTTGCGCGTTGCCGTGCAGCACGGCGGTGAAGGGCAGGAAAGCACGGCTGCGCTCCACGATCCGGTCGGCGAGATAGCGGAACGACTCGGGCGCGATTTTCTCGCCGTCCGTTCCGGGCACCGCGCCGACAGCCACGATAAGATGCCATCGGCCAGTATCGTCCTCGGGCGGGAGCCATCCGAGCGCAACGCGCACGCTGTCGCGTTCTATGACGGCGATGTCGTCGCAATCCCAGCTCAGCGAACGCGAGCGGGCGTCCACCATCTGGAAAGCGCTGTCGAATTCCTCGACGATGTCGGCAAATTCGATCCCCGGTCTACGCCGGAACTGCAATGCGACAATCGAGCCGAAAGTCTGCGTCTCCATCGCTCTTTGCCCTCTTGGTTAAGGTTGATCCCATGTTAACCAGTGTAATCAGGAGGTTGTTTGGACAATTTGTGGCAACCTGGTGGCGTCCGGCGTTTTCCGGGTGAAGTTTTTGTAACGAAAGAAAATATCGTGTCGCCGGCGGGTCCGGGTCGGTCGGGCCGCAACGGCGGCGCGGGGTGTGCATCAGTAGAGCAGGCCCTGGATGACCCCCATGGCCTGTGCCGTGCTGCCGTATGCCTGCAGGCCGATGAACGTTCCCGTCAGGGCCGCGGTCTGCGAAGCAAGGCGCAAATTCTCGCCCTTTAGAAGGTTGATCACGAGCAGGGCGATCCCGACCGGCAGTGAGAACGCGGCCACCGCGATCGAAATGAGCCACGCCGACAGGCGGCGGGGCGCAACCTGCTCGATGTCGTCATCCTCGATGTCATCCTCCAGGGCCGCCTCGGCGTAAACGGCCGGATCATAGGCGTTTTCCGCGAAAGCCTTGCGAACCCGGTCCGGCGCGGACTGGGCCTCGAATATCGCCGGGTCTTGATCGCTCAGGCGTTGTTGCAGGATCTCGTTGGTTTCCTCGATATCCGGCAACCTGCTGAAACGGCCGGATTGTCTTGAGCCGGGTGCTGCCCCGGCCTCGGGGGCATGTCCGGTGGCGCCAGCGAAATCCTCGGTGGTGAGAACGACGTCGGTGTCGATCCACTTGACGAAATCCGGCTGCAGTTCGTCGTGCAGGCTTTGCAGGATGCGCGCGATGAGGGAATCCCGCGCGAAGGCCGAGGCCGTGCGCGGCGCGCCGGTCGGTATCCACACCGACAGGAAGGTTGCCGCCGGCATGGGCAACGACGGGAGCGCGACATCCTCCTCGGTGGCGAGGTGGATTTCGTGGTCGGCGGCGATCACCATGGCGCTGGTGTCGGAGAGGATCTGCGTTCTCTCGACCCTGTGGCCGAGTGCCTCGAGCCCGTTGACCGCGTGGTTCGCGATACGGACGATGTCCAGGTCACGGAACCTCGTGAAAATCAGGCCGGCTGTTCCGAAACGTCCGTCTGCAGTCATGATGCGCCCCATCTCGTGTTCTTGGTTATTGATGCGTTTATACACCACGAATGGAGGAGCCGGTTTGACCCAATCATGAAACGATTGAGGCGCGGTTCGCGCGCTGCCGCGGGTTCCATGGCAGAAATGTGGAAAGGCGCCCCGCAGGGCGCCTTTGCAGCTTTGCCAGACCGGGCCGGTCGGTGTGTCAGCAGCTGTAGTAGAGCTGGAACTCGACCGGGTGCGGCGTGTGCTCGTAGGCTTCGATCTCTTCCATCTTGAGTTCGATATAGCCGTCGATCTGGTCCTTGGTGAACACGTCGCCCGCCAACAGGAACTCGTGGTCGGCCGACAGCGCCTCGATCGCCTCGCGCAGGCTGCCGCAGACGGTGGGGATTCCCTCCAGCTCCTCGGCCGGCAGGTCGTAGAGGTTCTTGTCCATCGCCTCGCCCGGGTCGATCTTGTTCCGGATCCCGTCGAGCCCGGCCATCAGCAGCGCCGCGAAGCACAGGTAGGGGTTGGCCGACGGGTCGGGGAAGCGGGCCTCGACGCGCTTGGCCTTGGGGCTTTCCGTCCAGGGGATACGGATGCAGCCCGAACGGTTGCGGGCCGAGTAGGCGCGCAGCACCGGTGCCTCGAAGCCGGGGATCAGCCGCTTGTAGCTGTTTGTCGAGGGATTGGTGAAGGCATTGAGCGTCTTGGCGTGCTTGAGCAGCCCGCCGATGTACCAAAGTGCCTCCTGGCTGAGATCGGCATACTTGTCGCCGGCAAACAGCGGCTTGTCGTCCTTCCAGATCGACATGTTAACGTGCATGCCGGTGCCGTTGTCGCCCGCGATCGGCTTGGGCATGAAGGTCGCGCTCTTGCCGTAGGCCTGCGCCACGTTGTGGATGACGTACTTGTATTTCTGCAGCTGGTCGCCCTGGTCGGTCAGGCTGGAGAAGATGAGCCCGAGCTCGTGCTGGCAGGAAGCCACCTCGTGGTGGTGCTTGTCGACCTTCATGCCGAGCCGCTTCATCGTCGAGAGCATCTCGCTGCGGATGTCCTGGCCGTCATCGACGGGGTTCACGGGGAAATAGCCGCCCTTGACGCCGGGACGGTGACCCATGTTGCCCATCTCGTACTCGGTGTCGCTGTTCCACGACCCGTCCATCGCGTCGATCTCGTAGGACACCTTGTTGATCGCGTTGGAGAACCGCACGTCGTCGAACAGGAAGAACTCCGCCTCCGGGCCGAAGAACGCCTTGTCCCCGATGCCGGAGGACTTGAGATAGGCCTCGGCCTTCTCGGCGGTGCCGCGCGGGTCGCGCTCATAGGGTTCGCCCGTGTCTGGCTCGACGATCGAGCAATGGATGCACATCGTCTTTTCCGCGTAGAACGGGTCGATGTAGGCGCTTTCCGTGTCGAGCTTCATGTTCATGTCCGACGCCTCGATCGACTTCCAGCCGTTGATCGAGGAGCCGTCGAACATGAACCCTTCCTCGAGGAAATCATCATCCACCTGGTCGGCCATGACGGTCACGTGCTGCAGCTTGCCGCGCGGGTCGGTGAAGCGCAGGTCGACGTACTCGATCTCTTCTTCCTTGATCTGCTGTAGGATGGTGTGACTCATTGACGGTATCCCTTTCCTGTCGTTGGTGCTGTCAGAGTGCGTCCGAGCCGGACTCGCCGGTGCGGATGCGAATGGCTTGCTCTACCGGAGAAACGAAGATCTTGCCGTCGCCGATCTTGTCGGTCTTGGCGGCCTCGGTGATGGCCTCGATGGCGCTGTCGACCTGGTCGTCGTCGAGCACCACGTCGATCTTCACCTTCGGCAGGAAATCCACGACATATTCCGCGCCACGGTAAAGCTCGGTATGGCCCTTCTGCCGTCCGAAGCCCTTCACCTCGATCACCGACAGGCCCTGAACGCCGATGTCCTGCAGAGCTTCCTTGACCTCATCGAGCTTGAACGGCTTGATGATCGCCTCGACCTTCTTCATGGCGCCCTCCTTGTGGCTTTGGTTCGGTGGATTTCGACCACTTCTCAGTATCGGGCACAATCGGATAGGGTTCCGACTGTCGCGTGGCGGTGTTGCGGACAATAGTTTGCACAAAATTTAATCAAACCGCCGTTGATGTGGGCGGTATTGAAAAAGGGGGCGGGATGGCTCAGCTTCTCACTGCGGAACAGATGCGCGCCGTGGAGCGGTCGGCCATCGACTCGGGGTCGGTGACGGGGCGCGACCTGATGGAGCGCGCCGGGCGCGGCGTGGTCGAGGCGGTTTTCGAGCACTGGCCCGATCTTGCAAGGGCGCCGCACAGGGCGGCCGTACTGTGCGGGCCCGGAAACAATGGCGGGGACGGGTTCGTCGTCGCCAGGCTGCTGAAGAGCTGGGGGTGGGAGGTGTCGGTCTGGCTATTCGGCGATCCGCAAAAGCTGCCGCCCGATGCTGCCGCGAATTACCGGCTCTGGCACGGGATCGACACGACAACGCCCTATGCCGAGAGCGGGGCGGGCGTCTTCACACCGCATGATGACACGGCGTTGATCGTGGATGCGCTGTTCGGCACGGGGCTGACCCGCCCCGTCGAGGGTTTCGACACCTTTGCCCGCGCAACGCGGGCCGGCCGGGCCCGCGTGGTTGCCGTCGATATGCCGAGCGGCTTGTGCTCGGACTCGGGGCGGTATCTGCGCAGATCGGAGCCGCTGGACGAGTCCTTGCGAATCCGCGCGGATCTCACGGTGAGCTTCCATGCAGAGAAGCTGGGGCACCGGCTGGATGAGGGGCCGGAGGCGTGCGGTTGCGTTGTGGTCAAGGATATCGGCCTGTCGCAGACCTCGGTGCCGGACGCCGTGACGCTCTCGACGCCGCCGGAAGGTCTGGCCAAGAGCGGCAGGCACAAGTTCGCGCACGGTCACGCGTTGGTGCTGACCGGCGAGGCCGGGCGGACCGGCGCGGCGCGGCTGGCGGCGCGGGCGGCGCTGCGTGTCGGTGCGGGCCTCGTGACCTTGGGCACGCCGCCGGCGGCGCAGCAGGAAGTCGCCTGCCAGATCACCGCGTTGATGCTGCGGCGGGTGGAGGATGGCGTCGGTTTGAACAACCTGCTGGAGGACGACCGGCTCAACGCGCTGTGCCTCGGGCCGGGGCTGGGGCTGACCGGGGAAAAGGCAGAGTTGGTCGAGGTGGCTCTTGCCAGCGGCCGCGCCGCGGTGCTCGACGCCGACGCGCTGACCCTGATCGGGCACGACCCCGAGCTGTTTTCACAGTTGCACGGGCGCTGCGTGCTCACGCCGCATGACGGTGAGTTCGCGCGGCTCTTTCCCGACATCGCAGAGCGTCTGCGCGCACCGCCGGCATCCGGGCCGGCCTTTTCCCGCGCGGACGCGGCGCGGCAGGCCGCGGCGCGGTGCGGCGCGGTGGTGCTGCTGAAAGGGGCGGACACGGTGATCGCGGCGCCCGACGGGGCATGCCGGCTCAATTCCGCGGCTTATGACCGGTCCGTTCCGTGGCTGGCCACGGCGGGCGCGGGAGACGTCCTTGCCGGGCTGGTCGCCGGATTGCTGGCGCGGGGGGTCACGCCGTTTCACGCGTCCCGGGGGGCCGCATGGCTACATGTCGCATGCGCGTTGCAGGTCGGCCCCGGATTGATCGCCGAGGATCTGCCAGAAGCCTTGCCAGAGGTTCTGGGGGTCTTGGCCCGCTGAAAGCAAGACCCCGGGCGCGGCGGCGCCGGGGTCTCACTCTCTCGGAGGGAACCAAGTCATGTCATGCGGTCAGGGTGACGCAACGGCGCCGAGTGAGCTGGCCAGTTCCAGCCCGTCGACGTAAAGAACGTGCGGTCCATCGAATTCGAGGTCGTGAACGGTGATCGTGGCATCATCGATCAGGGTGGCGAAGGTGCCGTCGACAAGCCTTCGTGCGGATACCAGAGCTTGCGGCGCCCCGAACAGCGCCTTGGCGCGCCAGTCGCGCACCAGCACGGGCTGGCCGGACGGCAGGAGCGTGTCACGGTCGGGGCGGCCATGACCGAGAGTGCCGGCAGTGATGCGCACTGCCTGTCCGCGTGTCCGGCGGCGGCGGGCCGCGCGCAGGACGGCCACGCCGGTGTCACGGGTGACGACGCGGTCGCCGGGGCGTAGCGTGTCGACGCGGCGCAGCCCGTCGAGTGTCATGATGCGCGACGGACCGCCGATGCCCGCGTCGCCGAACGCGTCCTTTTGAAGTGGAGACTCTGAGCCATGCCGAACGAATGCCGGTTTCATGATCGGTTCCTGCTGTTTTTCTGCCTCAGTTTTTTCCCACAATATGGCAAGATTCGGTTAATGTCGCGCCTTTTCTTTGGCGCGGGGTGCGCCGCGCGGCGGGATTTTCTCTCGCATAGCCGTGTGCGCTTTGCTATGCAGCGCGGCGAGGCGGGTGTGGCGGAATTGGTAGACGCACCAGATTTAGGTTCTGGCGCCGCAAGGCGTGGAGGTTCAAGTCCTCTCACCCGCACCAAGCCCATGATTTTCCCGTGGCCGGGTAGGCTCAAGACTCCGCTTGCACAGGCTGCCCGCCAACCCTAGAAGGGCGGCTGATTTTGACCGCCGCGGACGCCTCTGCGGCCCGAATGCAATGGATGAGGACGACATGCAGGTCACCGAGACCCAGAACGAAGGCCTGAAACGCGCCTACAAGATGGTGCTGACGGCGCAGGAGCTGGACGACAAGGTTGTCGAGAAGCTCAAGGAGGCCCAGCCCGAGATCGAGATGAAGGGCTTTCGCAAGGGCAAGGTGCCGCTGCCCCTGCTGAAGAAGCAGTTCGGCCAGCGTGTGCTGGGCGAAGCGATGCAGGAAGCCGTCGACGGCGCGATGAGCGAGCATTTCGAGGAAAAGGGGGACCGCCCGGCGGCCGAGCCGCAGGTCAAGATGCTCAACGAGGACTGGAAAGAGGGCGACGACGTCGAGGTCGAGATGACCTACGAGGCGCTGCCCGATATCCCCGAGGTCGATTTCAAGTCGATCGAGCTGGAAAAGATGACGGTCAAGGCCGATGACGCGGCTGTCGAGGACGCGCTGAAGAACCTTGCCGAGAGCGCGCAGAACTTCGAGGACCGCGAGGAGGGCGCGGCGGCCGAAAGCGGCGACCAGGTCGTGATCGATTTCGTCGGCCGCGTCGACGGAGAGGCGTTCGAGGGCGGCAGCGCCGAGGACTACCCGCTGGTGATCGGGTCCAACAGCTTCATTCCGGGGTTCGAGGAACAGCTCGAGGGCGTCAAGCCCGGCGAGGAAAAGATCGTGACGGTCACGTTTCCCGAGGAGTACCAGGCCGAGCACCTTGCCGGCAAGGAGGCTGAATTCACCTGCACGATCAAGGAGGTGAAGAAACCGGTCGCGGCAGAGATCGACGACGAGCTGGCGCAGAAATACGGCTCTGACAGCCTGGACGCGCTCAAGGAGCAGATCCGGGAGCGGCTGGAGCAGGAATATACGGGCGCCGCGCGCGCGGTGATGAAGCGGCAGCTGCTCGACAAGCTCGACCAGATGGTGGATTTCGAGCTGCCGCCCAGCATGGTCGAGGCCGAGGCCAAGCAGATCGCCCACCAGCTCTGGCACGACGAGAACCCGGACGTCCAGGGCCACGATCACCCGGAGATCGAGCCGACCGAGGAGCACACCAAGCTGGCCGAGCGCCGGGTGCGTCTGGGACTGTTGCTGGCAGAAATCGGCCAGAAGGCGGAGGTCGAGGTGACCGATGCCGAGATGACGCAGGCGGTGATGGAGCAGGCGCGGCAGTATCCCGGCCAGGAGCGCGAGTTCTTCGAGTTCGTCCAGCAGAACCAGCAGATGCGCCAGCAGCTGCGCGCGCCGATCTTCGAGGACAAGGTGATCGACTACATCGCCGAACTGGCCCAGGTGACCGAGAAGGAGGTCACCAAGGACGAGCTGGAAAAGGCCGTGGAGTCACTGGAAAACGAATAGGCCGATTCGCCCCGGCGAACATGGCAGGGCCGTCCGGTATCGGGCGGCCCTTTGTTTTCCGAGGGAAGCGGGCACGGCGCCACGCGTGATGGCCACCATACCGAAATCGCGGCAAGTGCCGTGCCGGCGTCGCGGCGTGTGCCGTCGCAGGGCAGCCGGACCGCGCGCCATTCAAAAAGGAAAGGCCGCGCACCGGGCGCGGCCTTTCGTAACCCGTCTGGAAATCCGGGGATCAGTCGTCGGTCTTCGCTTCGTCCTCTTCGGGCAGAACATCGTCCGCCGCGTCTGCCAGCGCGGTGTCCTCCGCCGCGGCCGAGCCGATATCCTCGAAGAGTTCCGCGATCTCGTAATCGTGGGCTTCCTCTTCCTCGGCGGCGGCTTCCTGTATGGTCTTGCCGGTGGCCTGCAGGTCGGCCTCTTCCTGGGAACGGGCGACGTTCAGCGTGATGGTGACCTCGACCTCGGGGTGCAGGTGCGCCGTGACCTGGTGCAGCCCGAGTTCCTTGATCGGCCCGGACATGGCGATCTGCTTGCGATCGAGTGAATATCCCGCCTCGGAGGCGGCGTCGGCCACGTCGCGGGTGGACACGGATCCGTAGAGCGAGCCGCGGTCGGACGCCTGCCGAATCAGAACGAATTTTTGCCCGTCGAGCGTTTCGGCCAGTTTCTCGGCCTCCTTGCGCGTCTCGAGGTTGCGCGCCTCGAGCTGGGCCTTCTCGGCCTCGAAGCGGGCGATGTTGTCCTTGGACGCGGACAGCGCCTTGCCCTGTGGCAAGAGGAAATTGCGGGCAAAGCCCGGCTTGACGTCGACGACCTCGCCCATCTGGCCCAGTTTCGCGACGCGTTCGAGAAGGATGACTTGCATTCTTGCCTCCTTACTTCACGGCGTAGGGCAGCAGGGCGAGAAAGCGCGCGCGCTTGATGGCGCGGGCGAGTTCACGCTGCTTCTTGGACGACACCGCCGTGATGCGCGACGGCACGATCTTGCCGCGCTCGGAGATGTAGCGCTGCAGCAGCTTGGTGTCCTTGTAGTCTATCTTGGGCGCGTTGTCGCCCGAGAACGGGCAGACCTTGCGCCGGCGGAAAAACGGTTTTGCGGCCATGGTTTAGTGTCCTTTCTTCAGGCTCCGGATCAACGGCGGTCGCGGCGGTCGCCACGCTCTTCCTTCTTCTGCATCTGGATGGAGGGGCCATCCTCGTGCTTGTCGACCTTGATGGTCAGCACACGCATGACGTCGTCATGCAGGCGCATGAGGCGTTCCATCTCGTGCACGGCCGGCGCGGGTGCGTCGGTCTTGAGGAAGGCGTAATGCCCCTTGCGGTTCTTGTTGATCTTGTAGGCCATCGTCTTGACGCCCCAGTACTCGCTGTCGACGACCTTGCCGCCGTTGTCCGCGAGAACGGTGCCGAAATGTTCGACAAGCCCTTCGGCCTGCGCGTTGGACAGGTCCTGGCGCGCGATGAAAACATGCTCGTAAAGCGGCATGCAAGCTCCACTTCTTTCAGGGCGCACTTCAAAGGCGGGCGTTTGCCTTCCGCCGCCCGTCCACGAGAGGGTGCGCGGTTCACGTCAGTCGCGGAAGGAACGGCGCGTATACGACGGATCACGCCGCGTGACAAGGCCGGATCAATTGTTGCGCCGGGCCCGGATTTCGTCACCGCCACGCCCCGATTTCGGCAGGATCGACGGCCACGCTGGGTGCCGAGCAGTCAAAAAGTCACGAGGCGAAGCGATGAAATCCTTCACGGATTACGACGCGGTCGTTGCGGCCGCCCGGCAGGTGCAGGCCCTGCCGGAACAGATTGTCGACACTCAAGGCGCCGGCGCAGCGCATGTCCGCGCCTTCGAGCGCTGCCTCGCCGTGGCCTTGTGGATCGCCGCGGCCGGAATGTGGGCCTTTTCCGCGCCGGATGCGGCGGTCGCGCTGGTCAAGCTGGGCGCCTCTGCGGGCATGGCGCTGCTTGGTCTTGCTTTCTGGGTCGCCGCCGACGCCGGCCGGCACCGCAGGCTGGTTGAAATCGACACCGCCGCGCGCGAGATCCGGGTGTTTCGGCAGGACGACAAGGGCGAGCGGGTCTTGAACAAGCAGGCGGGGTTTTCGGACCTGTCGGAAGTTACGCTGTGCAACGGGCGTCTTGTCGCCTTGGACCGCGCCGGCCGTTTTGCGCTGTCGGTGCCGGTGCGTGGCCGCGCCCGGGAGCGGGCCATTCGGCGGGCTCTTTCGCTGTCGTGATGCGCCCGATCCCGCCGATTGTCCGGCGGGAGATGTTCCTGTGTCCACAGGCCCTGTTGAACCGTGACAGATTGATCGGGCAAAATGCCGCATTATCTTCGGCACTATTGTATCTTTTCCAATGGGAGTTTGATCCATGAAAGTGACCACCATCGCCGCAGTTCTTGCCATGACGGCATCGGGCGCATTGGCCGCCGCAGAGAAATACACGCTCGACCCGAGCCACAGCCAGGTCGTGTTCTCGTATAATCACCTGGGCTATTCAACGACTTACGGCGTGTTTTCCGGTTTCGAGGGCGAAATCATGTTCGATGAGGAGGACCCGGCCAACTCCTCCGTGTCGGTTTCGATGCCCGTGATGTCCATGTTCACCGGCTGGGAAAAGCGTTTCGAGCACTTCATGTCCGACGATTTCTTCGGTGCCGAGGAGGACGACATGATCACCTTTGCCTCCACCGGGATCGAGGTAACCGGCGAGGACACGGCCAAGATCACCGGCGAGCTGACGCTGAACGGCGTCACCAAGGACGTCGTGCTCGATGCCGAACTCAACCAGGCGTCGGGGCACCCGATGAAGGACGGGCAGCCTTGGGCCGGCTTTGACGCCACGACGACGCTGATGCGGTCGGATTACGGACTTGGAAAGTTTGCCCCGGCGGTGAGCGACGAAGTCGAGGTGATGATCTCGATCGAAGCGGGGAAGGCAGAATAAGCCACCAGAGATAGCTGTCAGACAGGCCGCCGGGACATGCCGGCGGCCTTTTTCAGTTCTGTGACGCTCCTCTGCGCCCTTGATGAACAGGGTGTAAACAGGGCGGCGTCATCACTGTCGCGTGGCCGTGAGCTCAAACGAGATGTCCACCTTGAAGCCGAGCGTATCCTTGTCGGTCGTGCCCATGCCGATACCGAAGTCGCGGCGGTCCACCGTCAGGCCGCCCTCGGCGCGGGCGACATCACCCTCCAGCGAAAGGTCGAACGGCATCTCGATCGGAACGCTGCGTCCCTTGATGGTCAAGGTGCCGCGCGCGACGTGCCGCTCCTGCATGGCGAGAATGTCGGCCTCGAAGATGGCGCGGGGATGATCCGTTGCGTCCAGGAATTCCGATCCCATGGCCTGATCGGTCACCGACCCCAGTGTCAGCGAGGGGATCGAGACGGTGACCGTGACCTTGCCATGCCGCCCATCGGGCCCTGGCGTTTCGGAATAGGTGATGTCGGCGGTCCATTCCGAGAAACGGCCGGTGACCTCGGAGCCCATCTGCGTGACCGTGATCCCGAGGTCGCCCTGCTGCACCGTCCACTCGCTTGACACGGCGTCGAGCGCAACGGCGCGTGGCGCCCCGTCCGGGGCGTACCAGCCAAGTGCACCCGCACCGCCGAGCGTGGCCGCCCACACCGCCAGCGCGGTCAGGAAGGGCAGGGCGCGTTTGGGTTGACGTTCGGCCGGCCACGCGGCGGTTTCGCCGGGCAGCATGCGGCGCAGCGTGGCGTCGCCGTCCAGAACGTGATGCTTCAGCGCGCCCGCGACATGCAGGCCGAGTGCGCCGAAAAGCACCCATTGCAGGACGAGGTGCAGGGTGGCGAACAGCCCGGCCACGGCTGCGTCTTTCGGAACATAGGGCAGGGACTGTCCGAAGGGCCACCAGATCGGTGCGAATCCCGTGGTGGCGGCATGGTGGATCCAGCCGGTCAGCGGCACGGCGAGAAGCGATCCGTAGAGCAGCCAGTGCACGGTTTCGGCCAGCCACGCCTCGGCCCGCTTGTCGCCGTTGAGCAGCCCGGGCTTGCGCTGTGTCAGCGCCCAGAGGATGCGCAGCGCCGCCACGAGGAAGATGGCGATGCCGACGGTCTTATGCAGCGAGAACAGCAGAGTCGCGCGGGCGACCTGCGCCTCGGTCGCGGCCGTGTCGGGGTCGCGCACCTCATGTGCGAGATCGTTGGCGAAAAAGCCGAGCGGGATCACGGCAAGGATCAGCAGCGCGGTAAGCCAGTGAAAGGTCTTGGTGATGGCTCCGTAGGTGGTGGGCGTGTTCGCGATCGGCATTGTCGAATGTCCCCTTCCGTTCAGCTCTAGGGTAGGCAGGTCGTGCGCAAGAACAACCGCGCCCTGCGCACAAATGACGTGCGGCGATGCAGCGGGCGTTGCCTATGACGGGTGGGCGCGATATCTGGGGACAGCTATGAAACGGAAGGTATGACAGCGCGATGAGCCGAGCATTCGTATTCCCGGGGCAGGGGGCGCAGACCGTTGGCATGGGCAAGGCGCTCGCCGACGCATATCCGCAGGCGCGGGCGATATTCGACGAGGTGGACGAGGCGCTGGGTGAAAGGCTGAGCGCGCTCACCTGGGAGGGCAATCAGGACGATCTGACGCTGACGCAGAACGCGCAGCCGGCGCTGATGGCGACGTCGCTGGCGGCGATGCGCGCATTGGAGGCCGAGGGCGCGGGCATCGCGGCGGCCAGCATGGTCGCGGGCCATTCACTGGGCGAGTATTCGGCGCTGGCCGCGGCCGGGGCGTTGAGCGTGGCCGACACCGCGCGGCTGCTGCGCATCCGGGGCCGCGCAATGCAGGAGGCGGTCCCCGTGGGCGAGGGGGCTATGGCCGCGATACTGGGGCTGGATCTCGCGGCCGCGCGCCAGCTGGCAGAGGATGCCGCGGAGGGGCAGGTGTTGCAGGCCGCCAATGACAACGATCCCGCGCAGGTCGTGATCTCGGGGCATCGCGAGGCCGTTGAACGGGCGGTGGAACTGGCCAAGCAACGCGGGGCCAAGCGCGCGATGCTGCTGCCGGTGAGCGCACCGTTTCATTGCGCATTGATGGCGCCGGCGGCCGACGCCATGAAAGAGGCGCTGGCCGAGGTCGAGATCGCCGTCCCCCGCGTGCCGCTGGTGGCCAACGTCGCCGCGGAGGCAGTGCAGGACCCGGAGACCATTCGCAGGCTGCTGGTCGAGCAGGTCACGGGATCGGTCCGCTGGCGGGAATCGGTGGAATACATGGGACGCGAAGGCGTCACGGAGATCTGGGAGATCGGCGCGGGCAAGGCGCTGAGCGGCATGATCCGGCGGATCGACCGTAACATCGCCTGCCGCGCCGTCGGCACGCCCGAGGATGTCAAGGCAGCCGCCGAAACGCTTGGCTGAAGCGAGCCCGCGCCGTCACTATCCCGCGGTGGATGCCGGGGTGCCCGGCGAAAGCAGTGCCCCAAGCGTTTCGGTAAGTTCCGAGGGGCGCATGCCTTTCTTGACCTCGATGAAGGGCACGCCCGCCTTGCGGCAGACCTCGCGCTTGACCGCGTCGCGCATGAAGGCGGTGCGCCCGTAATGGCCGCTGCCCTGATACTCGACCGCGGCGACGAGGCGTCCGGACCTGTCGACGATCGCGAAATCAAGGCGCTTGGAGTTGATCGCGGCCCGGGCTGCGGCAGCAAGGCCCTTTTGCCCCCGTTCATGGCACGGGCGCAACAGTTCCCCAAGGCTTGTCTGCGCCATGACACGGTGGCCGCGCCCGTACGTGGCCAGCGCCGATTCGATCACGGGAAGCAGCCGGGCCTCTGATCCGTTGAGTAACGGCTGGACCTCGAAGCTGGCCGCGGCGACCACGTGCATCTGGTGTTGCGGCAGATGCATCTTGCGGGGGTCGAATTGCTGCATGGGGGCGCCATGCTGCTTCCGGCCCGTCCGGGCCTGCCCCATTCGCCGCGTGAAGATTTGCAGACTGACAAGCCCGACGGCACAGAGAATGACGCCGAGCACGCCCAGTGAAAGCAGCGTGTCGTCCCCGAATGGACTGACGCCGTGATAGAAAGGGTTTTCTTCGAACATTGATCCCTGTGACAAGAAGGTTTGCGATCCATCCAACACGGTCGCCAGTCTGGCCCTTGTGATCGGCAATTTTGCGGCGGAAGGCTGGCAAAGCATGGGCGGTGTGATAAGGGACGGCGCAGTGACTGGAAGAGAAGGCGGCAAAGCATGTTCGATCTGACTGGCAAGCGCGCGCTGATCACCGGCGCGTCGGGCGGAATCGGCGCGGCCATCGCGCGTGCCCTGCATGGTGCCGGCGCCAGCGTGGGGCTGAGCGGTACGCGGCTGGAGCCGCTGGAGGCGCTGGCCGCCGAACTGGGGGACAGGGCGCATGTCCTGCCCTGTGATCTTGGCGATCCGGGGGCTGTGGATGCCCTGCCCAAGCAGGCCGGCGACGCGATGGGTGGGCTGGATATCCTCGTGAACAATGCCGGGGTGACGCGCGACCAGATATTCATGCGCATGTCCGACGAGGACTGGCAGACGGTGCTGGACGTGAACCTGACAGCGACGATGCGCCTGTGCCGCGGCGTGATGCGCCCCATGATGAAGGGCCGCTGGGGCCGGATCGTCAATATCGGGTCCGTGGTGGGCAGCACCGGCAACCCGGGGCAGGTCAACTATGCCGCGTCCAAGGCGGGGCTCGTGGGGATGACCAAGTCGATCGCCTACGAGGTGGCCAGCCGCGGCATCACCGCCAACACGGTTTCGCCCGGCTTCATCGCCACGCCGATGACCGAGAAGCTGTCCGACGAGCAGAAGGACAAGATCAACGCGCAGATCCCGCTGGCCCGCATGGGCACCCCCGAGGAGATCGCCGCGGCAGTGCTTTACCTCGCCAGCCCCGAGGCGGGATACGTCACCGGCGCGACCCTGCACGTGAACGGCGGAATGGCCATGATTTAAAGGGTTCGGGCGGGTGCTCGGCGACACAATGCGCAGGCCGGGAAATGATTTGCCAAATGCGCGGCATGTGCTATAGGCGGCGCAGTTTCGCACCGGGGCGGGCGCGGCCCCGCGCGCCGGCCCCCGGGAAACCGGGCTGAACCAACCGCCCAGAGGGGCAAAATCCACGGCCGCTTCCCGAACGTGGGCAGGGGCGGAAAACGGGCCATGGCGCCCGAGACAATATGAGGAACGAAGACATGAGCGATATCTCGGACCGCGTGAAGAAGATCGTTGTGGAGCATCTGGGCGTTGAAGAGGACAAGGTCTCGGAAAACGCATCCTTCATCGACGATCTGGGCGCCGACAGCCTCGACACGGTCGAATTGGTCATGGCGTTCGAGGAGGAGTTCGGCATCGAGATCCCCGACGATGCGGCAGAGACGATCCAGACCTTCGGCGATGCGGTGAAATTCATCAGCGAAGCGTCGTAAGCGCGGCCGACCGGTCCCACGGCTTCAGCTTTCCCGAGGCCCCTGTCGCGACGGCGGGGGCCTTTTGCATGTCCGGCATCATCACGCCGGGCGCGAACGGACCCCATCATGCCGATTTAAATGCAGTGCCAGATGAAATATCCTGTCATGTGAATTGACGCCGCCGCAGCGCGGTGGCGGGATCGAATCAAAAGGCGCTCATCTCATGATCATTTACCCCACTCTTGAGCTTTATAACGGAAAGTGCGTCTCGCTGACCCGCGGACGTCTCGAGGAGCCCACCATCTGGCATGTCGACCCCGTGGAGACGGCGCGCGGGTTTGCCGAGGCCGGGGCGAGCTGGATGCACGTCACCGACATCAACGGGCTGGCGGGCGAGGGCCGCAACGACGAGCTGATCGAGGAGATCATCCGCGCCGCGGGCATCCCCGTGCAGCTGGGCGGCGGGTTCGGCACGCGCGAGATCGTCGAGACATGGATCGACAAGGGTGCAGGCCGGATCGTGATCGGTTCGATGGCGGCGCATGACCCGGACCTCTTGAAGGAACTGGCCAAGTGGCATCCCGATCAGATCGTGCTGGCCGTGGACGTGTTCGAGGGGTCGGTGATGACCGAGGGCTGGCGCAGCAAGAGCGCGTTCGACCCGGAGACCTACATCAAGGCTTTCGACGATGCGCCGCTTGCGGGGATCATCCTGACCGATATCGATGCCGACATCGAGGAGTCCGATGGCAGCCTCGGCGTCATCAGCGGCCTTGCCGGCGTCACCCGTCACCCTGTCATCGCGCGGGGCACGGTGCGCAGCGTGGACGATGTCGCGCGCCTGAAATACGTGCCCAACATCTCGGGCACGCTGATCGGTCGCGCCCTGCTGTCCAGGGATATCGACCTGCCCGAGGCGCTGGAGCTGGCGCAGGCCGAACGCGAGCCGGTGGCGCAATTCAAGTGATCCGGTGATGCGCTGATCCCGCCTCGCGGCACGCCCCCCGCCGCGGGCGGTGGGCGCGCGCGACGGGCTTGCCCCTCCGCCCCTTGGCAGGGTAAGAGCGGCGGACGAATTTTTGGAAAGGGCAGCAGGATGCGTCGAGTCGTCGTCACAGGTCTTGGTTTGGTCACGCCCCTCGCCGACGGGGTCGAGAAAAGCTGGCAGCGCATCCTCGACGGTCAGTCCGGCGGCGGGCCGATCACGCGGTTCGACCCCAGCAACGTGACCACGAAATACGCCTGCGAGGTGCCCCTTGGCGACGGCAGCGACGGAACGTTCGACGCCGACAGCTACATGGCGCCCAAGGAACGGCGGAAGGTGGATGACTTCATCCTCTACGGTATCGCGGCCGCCGACCAGGCTGTGAAGGATGCCGGCTGGACGCCGGAAGACGAGGAGAGCCGTCTGCGCACCGGCGTGATGATCGGGTCGGGCATCGGCGGCCTGCGCTCGATCGAGGAGACGACCCTGCTGATCCGGGACCGGGGCGTGCGGCGTGTCTCGCCCTTCTTCATACCCGGTGCGCTGATCAACCTCGTCAGCGGGCAGGTGGGCATCCGCTATGGGTTCAAGGGGCCCAACCACGCGGTGGTGACGGCCTGCGCCACGGGGTCGCATGCCATCGGTGACGCCGCGCGGCTGATCCAGTATGGCGATGCAGAGGTCATGGTCGCGGGCGGGGCCGAGGCCGCGATCTGCGAGATCGGCATCGCCGGCTTCAACGCCTGCAAGGCGCTGTCAACGAAGCGCGGGGATGCACCCGAAACCGCCAGCCGCCCCTATGACGCCGACCGCGACGGCTTCGTGATGGGCGAGGGCGCCGGTGTGGTCGTCCTGGAGGAGATGGAGCACGCCAAGGCGCGCGACGCCAAGATCTATGCCGAGGTTCTGGGATACGGGCTGTCGGGGGACGCCTATCACATCACCGCCCCGAGCGAGGATGGCGACGGGGGCTATCGCGCGATGCAGGCCGCCTTGAAGAACGGCGGGCTGGATCCGTCGGACGTGGACTATATCAACGCGCACGGCACCTCGACCATGGCGGACACGATCGAGGTCCGGGCGGTAGAGCGCCTGCTGGGCAACGCGGCGGCGGATGCGACGATGAGTTCCACCAAATCCTCCACCGGGCACCTGCTGGGCGCGGCGGGCGCGATCGAGGCGATCTTTTCGATCCTCGCGGTGCGCGATCAGGTGGCGCCACCCACGATCAACCTCGATGATCCCGCCGTGGAGACGCCGCTGGATCTTGCCGCAAACGCCAAGCGGGAGCGCAGGATCGAGGTGGCGATGTCCAACAGCTTCGGCTTTGGCGGAACGAACGCGTCGCTTTGCGTGGGGACGCCACGCTGATGTGGCGGCACATCGCCTCGAATTTCCTGACGTTTCTCGTGGTCGTGGCCTTTCTGCTTGCCGGCGTGATCCTGTGGGGGCAGAGCCGCTACACCGCGCAAGGCCCGCTGGAAGAATCGATTTGCCTGAGAGTGGAAAGAGGCAGCAACATGCGCGCCGTGTCCCGCGACCTGGAGGAGCGGAACGCGGTATCAAACGGTGCGCTGTTCCGGATCGGGGTGCGATACGCCGGCAAGGACGATGACCTGAAGGCTGGCAGCTGGCTCATCCCCGCCGGCGCCAGCATGGCAGACGTGAGCGAACTGATCACGCAGGGCGGGGCCAGTACCTGCGGGACGGAGGTGGTCTATCGCGTCGGGATCGGACAGCTGCGTACGCAGGTGCGGGAGCTGGACCCCACCACAGAGGATTACGTCGAGGTGGCGGAATTCGACCTGTTGTCGGATGCCGCGCAGCCGGAACGGTTCCAGCAGGTCGTGGCGCAGGCGGATACCCGCCACCGCATCGCCATCGCCGAGGGGGTGACGAGCTGGCAGGTGGTCAATGCGCTTGGCGCGATCGAGGTGCTGGAAGGCGAGGTCGATGGCATCCCGCCAGAGGGAAGCCTTGCCCCCTTCAGCTACGAGGTGGAGCGGGGGGATGACCGTGTCGATTTGCTGGAGCGGATGCGCGAGGTGCAGAAGACCCGGCTCGCCGCGGCTTGGGAAGCGCGGGACGAGGACCTGCCGCTCGACAGCCCGACCGATGTGCTGATCCTCGCCTCGATCATCGAGAAGGAAACGGGCGTGCCCGAAGAGCGCGAAACCGTTGCCAGTGTCTTTGTCAACCGATTGCGGCGCGGCATGCGGCTACAGACCGACCCGACGGTGATTTACGGTATCACGAACGGTCAGGGCACACTGGGCCGCGGCCTGCGCCAGAGCGAATTGCGCCGGGCCACGCCGTACAATACCTATGTCATCGAGGGGCTGCCGCCCACGCCGATCGCCAACCCCGGGGAGGCGAGCCTGATGGCGGCGGTAAATCCCGCCGACACGGACTATATCTTTTTCGTGGCCGACGGCACCGGCGGGCACGCTTTTGCCGAAACGCTGCAAGAGCACAATCGCAACGTGGCGCGCTGGCGCGAGATCGAAGCGCAGCGCGACGACAACTGATCCGAGGCGACCGCGCGGCGTGCGCGATTCCCGGCTAAGGCGAAATCCCGTTTCCTAAGAAAATGTAATGAAAACGTGCAGTTGCATGGCTGCATCGCCATGCAACACGTTGACTGTAAAGAATAAAACACGTATAGGTTGTAACCGTGCGGGCAACGCCTGTGCCGGGATACGCCCGGCGCCCCGGAAGCCGCCGGGACAATGCCCGCGGGGCACAAGCGGAAGAACATGATTTTGATCACACCTGACGAGGGGCCCACGGGCCTGACCACCTCGATCAGTTCGCTGGAGCGGCAGCTCGCCGACATGCGCGCGGAACTGGAGGTGATCTACGAACGGATCAGGACCGGAGATTTCGGCGAACTGAAAAATGCGACCAAGGCCACCGCCGAGATTCGGCAATGGCTGAAGATCGCCCTTGAAGCGGAGGTGCAGCTTGAAAGACGCAGGAAAAGAGAAAAGGGCATCGTTCACGACTTCGCCCTCGACCTCGACGAGGCCCGGGATTCGATCCGCGGCCGCCTGGATCGTCTCAGAAGGGCCAGAGACGGAGCGTGAATTCCTTGACGGGCTGACCGACGAGGAGTTGCTGGCGCTGCCCTACCTGTTCGAGTTCTGGGCGATGGAGCATCAGCTCCCGCCCGGGGGCGACTGGCGGGTATGGGTTGCGATGGGCGGGCGCGGGGCCGGCAAGACCCGCGCCGGGGCCGAATGGGTGCGCGCGCAGGTCGAGGGAGCACGGCCGCTCGATCCGGGGCGGTGCCGGACCGTCGCGCTGGTGGGCGAGACGATCGACCAGGCGCGCGAGGTCATGGTGTTCGGCGAAAGCGGCATCCTGAACTGCTCGCCCCCCGACCGCCGCCCGGAATGGCAGGCCACCCGCAAGCGTCTGGTCTGGCCCAACGGCGCCACGGCGCAGGTGTTTTCCGCACACGACCCCGAGAGCCTGCGCGGCCCGCAATTCGACTGCGCATGGGTCGACGAGCTGGCCAAGTGGAAAAAGGCGCGTGATACGTGGGACATGTTGCAGTTCGCCCTGAGGCTGGGCGAGGCACCGCGCGTCTGCGTGACGACCACGCCGCGCGGTGTTCCGGTGCTGAAGGAGCTGCTGGGGCAGGAGACGACGGTTGTCACCCACGCGCCGACAGAGGCGAACGCGGCGAACCTCGCGCAATCCTTTCTCGAGGAGGTCCGGGCGCGCTATGCCGGCACGCGGCTTGGCCGGCAGGAACTTGACGGCGTGCTGATCGACGAGGCCGAGGGCGCGTTGTGGACAAGCAGCGGGTTGGAAGCCTGTCGCGCCGACGCACCGCCGGAGCTGGACCGCGTCGTGGTCGCGCTCGACCCGCCGATGACGGGGCGCGAGACCTCTGACGCCTGCGGAATCCTGGTGGCCGGCGCGGTGACGCGCGGACCGGTGCAGGACTGGCGGGCTCATGTGCTGGCCGATTGCAGCGTCAGCGCATCGAGCCCGGCCACGTGGGCCGGCGTCGCGATCCGGGCGATGGAGCAATACGGGGCGGACAGGTTGGTGGCCGAGGTCAACCAGGGGGGCGACCTCGTGGCGGAGGTGATCCGGCAGGTCGATCCGCTTGTGCCGGTCAAGACGGTGCACGCCAGCCGGGGCAAGGCTGCCCGGGCGGAACCGGTTGCGGCGCTCTACGAACAGGGGCGCGTGGCCCATGTCGGTGAGCTGCCCGAGCTGGAGGAACAGATGTGCGCAATGACGGCGCGTGGCTTCGAGGGGCGTGGCAGCCCCGACCGGGTGGACGCGCTGGTCTGGGCGCTGACGGAGCTGATGATCGAACCCGCGGCCAAGTGGCGGCGTCCCCGGGTGCGCACGGTCTGATAAACTTTTCGTAAAGCTTTCATCGTCTGATGCAGCCCGACGCCGGGGCGTGACCCCCGGACACGAGGCGGACGAGCAAGGAGACCCCCAGAGATGATCCTGGACTTCTTCCGGAATAGCGGGACAGCAGATGCTGTGCCGGAGACCAAGGCGAGTGCCGCGGGGCCTGTCATGGCATGGCACGGCGCCGGCCGCGTGGCATGGAGCCCGCGCGACACGGTCACGCTAACGCGGACCGGTTTCGCCGGAAACCCGGTGGGCTTTCGCTGTGTGCGGATGGTGGCCGAGGCGGCGGCATCGCTGCCGCTGGTGCTGCAGGACAGCGCCGAACGCTACGCCGAGCATCCCGTTCTGTCACTGATCGCGCGGCCCAATCCCGCACAGGGCCGGGCGGAACTGTTCGAGGCGCTCTACGGGCAGATCATGCTGACGGGCAACGCCTATCTCGAGGCCGTCGGTGCGGGCGAGGGTCATCTGCCGGATGAAGTTCACGTGCTGCGGTCGGACCGGATGAGCGTGGTGCCGGGCGCGGATGGCTGGCCCGTGGCCTACGAGTACGCCGTCGGCGGACGCAAGCACCGTTTCGACGTGAGCGGGGCGCCTGACGTCATCTGCCATCTGAAGAACTTTCACCCGCAGGATGACCATTACGGGCTGTCGGCCCTGCAGGCCGCGGCACAGGCGGTGGACGTTCACAACGCGGCGAGCCGCTGGTCCAAGGCGCTGCTGGACAACGCGGCGCGGCCATCGGGGGCGATCGTGTATCGCGGGGCCGAGGGGCAGGGCACGCTGACCGGCGACCAGTACGACCGGCTGGTGAGCGAGATGGAAAGCCACCACCAGGGCGCTCGCAACGCGGGCCGGCCGATGCTGCTGGAGGGCGGGCTGGACTGGAAGCCGATGGGCTTCAGCCCTTCGGACATGGAATTCCAGAAGACAAAGGAGTCGGCGGCGCGCGAGATCGCGCTGGCGTTCGGCGTGCCGCCCATGCTGTTGGGCATCCCGGGAGACGCCACTTACGCCAACTACCAGGAGGCGAACCGCGCCTTTTACCGCCTGACGGTGTTGCCTTTGGCCACGCGGGTCGTGGCGGCCGTGGCCGAGTGGCTGAGACGCTTCTCTGCAGAGGCGTGGGAGTTGAAGCCGGATCTCGACCAGGTGCCGGCGCTGGCGGCGGAACGGGATGCACAATGGGCGCGCGTTGCGGCGGCCGATTTCCTCAGCAGGGCAGAGAAGCGGGCACTGCTGGGGCTGCCGGCGTTGGCCGATGACGAGGAGGCGCCGGATGCCGGATGACCGGCAGGCGATGCGCTACGGTTTCGAGGCGTTCCAGTGCAACCCGGCGCTGCGGCTTGAGGCGCATGAGCGCGTGTCGAAGTTGCAGCAGGAGGCGTTGTCGCAGCGGCTGGACAAGATCGAGGAGGCGCTGGACCGGCTGGAAAGGCGGCTGTGGCTGGCGGTTTACGGTGTCGCGGCGGCGCTGGTGGCGCAGGCGGTTCTGCCCCTGCTGGACAAGATGCCCTGAGCCGCAAACGGCGGGTATGCGAAAGGAAGGATGATCGAGATGGAGACGGAGTGGGAGCTTGAGCACAAGTTCTGCCGCGTCGATGCGGGTCTTGAAGTCGCGGAGGGTCAGGTGATCGCTGGGTATGCGAGTTTGTTCGGCGACAAGGACCGGGGTGGCGACATCGTGGAAAAGGGCGCCTACGCCCGGTCGCTGGAGCGGCTGCGGGCCGAGGGCCGTCGGGTCAAGATGCTGTGGCAGCATGATCCGGCCCAACCCATCGGCGTATGGGACGAGGTGCGCGAGGATGGGCGCGGACTTTACGTGAAGGGTCACTTGCTGGACGGCGTGGCGCAGGCGCGCGAGGCGGCGGCACTGATTTCGGCGGGGGCGATCGACGGGCTGAGCATCGGCTACCGCACCGTGAAAATGGCGAAGAACGACAAGGGCCGGCGGCTCTTGCGCGAACTGGAGCTGTGGGAAGTGTCGCTGGTGACCTTTCCGATGCTGCCCAGTGCGCGGGTCGGGGCCAAGGGCGAGGCCCGGGCCGAGCATGCCCTGCGCGAGTTGGCCGCGGCCTTCGAGGACGCGCGCCGGGAGATGGCGCGGAGCTGAGGCCGCGCCGGGGACCACCGCAAGCAACAGGAACAGCAATGAGCAAGTCCGAGATGCAGTCTCGGGCCGGGGACGACCTGTCCCCGGTGTCCGAGGTCAAGTCCGCGATGGCGGGTTTCGTGAGTGAGTTCAAGGGCTTTCAGGCCGAAATTCAACAGAGACTTCAAAAGCAGGAAGAACAGATGACCAAGATGGAACGCAAATCGGCCGGGGCCGCGCGCCCCGCACTGGCAGCCGCTGCCGACGAGGGCGCCCCGCACAGGACGGCATTCGATGCGTATCTGCGTTCGGGCGATGACGACGGCCTGCGCGGGCTGGAGCTGGAGGGCAAGGCGCTGAACACCGCCGTCGCGGGCGATGGCGGCTACCTTGTCGACCCGCAGACATCGGAAACCATCAAGAGCGTTCTGTCCTCGACCGCTTCGATCCGGGCGATCGCCAACGTCGTGCAGGTGGAGGCGAGCACTTATGACGTGCTGGTCGACCATTCCGACGTGGGCCATGGCTGGGCCACCGAGACCGGCAGCGCGACCGAGACCGGCACGCCCAGCATCGATCGCATCAGCATTCCGCTGCACGAGCTTTCCGCATTGCCCAAGGCCAGCCAGCGGCTGCTGGACGACAGTGCTTTCGATATCGAGGCCTGGCTGGCCGGGCGCATCGCCGACAGGTTCGCCCGGGCGGAGGCGGATGCCTTTGTCACCGGGGACGGCACCGACAAGCCGACCGGGTTTCTCGCTCATCCCGCGGTGGACAACGATGTATGGGCGTGGGGCAACCTTGGCTACGTGCCGACGGGCGCGGATGGCGATTTCGCCGGCGGCGATGCGATCATCGACCTGGTCTATGCACTCGGGGCGCAATACCGCGCGAACGGCACGTTCGTGATGAACTCGCGCACGGCCGGCGCGGTGCGCAAGCTCAAGGATGCAGACGGGCGCTTTTTGTGGTCCGACGGGCTGGCGGCGGGCGAGCCGGCACGCCTGCTGGGATATCCGGTGCTTATCGCCGAGGACATGCCCGACATCGCCACGGACGCGATGGCGGTCGCCTTCGGCGATTTCGGCGCCGGATACACGATCGCCGAGCGGCCTGACCTGCGCGTGCTGCGCGACCCGTTCAGCGCCAAGCCGCATGTCCTTTTCTACGCCACCAAGCGCGTGGGCGGGGATGTCAGCGATTTCGCGGCGATCAAGCTGCTGAAATTCGGCATTGCCTGACGTCGCGGCGCGGGCGGGGAGCCAATCCCCGCCCCAAGCGAGTGACGGACCGGAAGTTCCTGGAGCAAGCCCATGATGTTAATCGAAGAAACGGCGGTGCCGCAATCTGCGCTCCCGATCGATGCGTTCAAGGCGCATCTGCGGCTCGGAACGGGCTTTTCGGACGGGGACGTGCAGGACCCGGTTCTGGAGAGTTTCCTGCGGGCGGCGATCTCGGCCATCGAAGGACGCACGGGCAAGATCCTGATCGCCCGCGCATTTTCCTGGATCGTGTCGCGGTGGCGCGATCCCGCCGGGCAGCCGCTGCCGGTGGCCCCGGTGAGTTCGGTGACGCGGCTGGTGCTGCGCAACCGCGAGGACGAAGAAGAGGTGATCGACCCGGCCCTTTACCGTCTTGAAGAGCACATGCACCGGCCCGTGCTGCGGCCGAGAGGCGAGGTGCTGCCGGTGATCCCCACGGGCGGGACCGCGGAACTGGATTTCGACGCGGGGCTTGCCCCCGACTGGGACGGGCTGCCGGCCGACCTCGGCCAGGCGGTGCTGCTGTTGGCCGCGCATTACCACGAGTACCGTCACGAGACGGCGCTCGGCGGGGGCTGCATGCCGTTCGGCGTGACCAGCCTGATCGAGCGCTACCGCAACGTGCGGATATTTGCCGGGGGGGCATCGTGATGGCGATGCCCCGACTGAACCGCCAGCTGATGCTGGAGGAGGCAAGCCGCGTGCCCGACGGGGCGGGCGGGTGGCAGCAAAGCTGGGCCGTGCTCGGGACGCTCTGGGCGGACATCGACGCGCGCACCGGGCGGGACACCGGCGGCGAGGGGGCGCACCTGTCCGCGATGCGATACCGGATCGTCGTGCGCGCCGCGCCGCGCGGGGCGCCGTCGCGGCCCCGGCCCGGGCAACGGTTTCGCGACGGCGATCGTATCTTCGCGATCATGGCCGTGGCCGAGCAAGACGCGGGCGGGCGCTACCTGACCTGTTTTGCCGAGGAGGAGCTGGCGCTATGAGCTATGCGATGTCCGCGGCCCTGCAAGAGGCCGTGCACCAGAAGCTGAGCAGCGATGCGGCGCTGGTCGCGCTGTTGGGGGGCGCCATCTACGATGCGCCACCTGCCGGTACGTTGCCCGAAACCTATGTCGCGATCGGGCCGGAGGATGTGCGCGACCGCTCGGACGGCTCGGGCCGGGGCGCGTGGCACCGGATCACCGTTACGGTGGTAAGCGCGGAAGCCGGTTTCCGCACTGCAAAAGCGGCGGCATCGGCCATCAGCGATGCGCTTGCCGATGCGCCCCTGGTGCTGTCGCGCGGACGTCTGGTGGCGATCAGTTTTCAGCGCGCGCGGGCGCGGCGCGAGGACAGGGGCCGGCTGCGCCGGATCGACCTGACCTTTCGCGCCCGCGTGGAAGAGACGGGCTGACCCTTTCAAATTCGGAGGCAAACGGGATGGCAGTGCAGAATGGCAAGGACCTGCTGGTCAAGATTGACCTGACGGGCAGCGGCAATTTCCAGACGGTGGCGGGGCTGCGCGCAACGCGGGTGAGTTTCAACGCCGAGAGCGTGGACGTCACCAGTCTGGAGTCGACCGGGGGCTGGCGCGAACTGCTCGCGGGGGCGGGGATGAAAACGGCCAGCATCAGCGGATCGGGCATTTTCCGCGATTCGGCCAGCGACGAACGCGCGCGGCAGATTTTCTTCGATGGCGAGACGCCGGATTTCCAGGTGGTGATCCCGGATTTCGGTATCGTCGAGGGACCGTTCCAGGTGGCCAGCATCGAGTACGCAGGCACCCATGACGGCGAAGCGACCTATGAGTTGTCGCTGGCCTCGGCCGGGCAGCTGACCTTTACCGCGACCTGACGATGGGCGGGGCGGCGGCAAATCCGTGGGCCGGCGAGGTTGCGCTGGTCATCGACGGGCGGCGGCACGTGCTCAAGCTGACGCTGGGCGCGCTGGCCGAGCTGGAGGCGGAGCTGGAGACCGGTACGCTGGTCGAGCTGGTGGCCCGGTTCGAGCGGGCCGAGTTTTCCACCCGCGACGTGCTGGCGCTGATCGTCGCGGGCCTGCGCGGCGGCGGCTGGCAGGGCCGGGCGTCTGATCTGGTGGACGCCGAGATCGAGGGCGGCCCGCTGGGCGCGGCGCGTGTCGCCGCCGCGCTTCTGGCGCGGGCCTTCATGCTGCCGGAGGGGGCGGCATGAACGGGGTGGACTGGCCGGCGCTGATGCGCGCGGGGATGCGCGGGCTGGGGCTGAGGCCGCATGAATTCTGGGCGCTGACCCCGGCCGAACTGGAACTGATGCTGGGCAATGCGGCCGGCGTGGCGCCCTTGATGCGCGGGCGGCTTGACGAGCTGATGCGCACCTATCCCGACCACGGGCGGGCGCGGGGCCAAGAGGGGAAGCAGGATGGATAGTTACGACCGTTTGGATGACCTCGATCTCCAGGTCGAGGCATTGGAGGAGAACATGGGCCGCGCCGCCGGCATGGCCGCCGCCTTCAACGCCGAGATGGCGCGCATGCGCGAGACCTTTGCCGGCACGGGGCAGGACGTGGCGGTGCTGGAACGCGGTATCAGCCGGGGTCTGAACAGGGCGATCCGGGGCGCGGTGGTCGAGGGCGACAGTTTGTCGGAGGCGCTGCGCACCCTCGCGCAGTCCATGATCAACGCAGCCTTCAACGCGGCGATGCGGCCGGTCACGAACCAAGTCGGCGGGCTGGTGGCCAACGGTATCGGATCTGTGGTGAACGAAATGCTGCCGTTTGAAAAGGGGGCCGGCCTTGCCCAGGGGCGCGTGATGCCGTTTGCCAGCGGTGGCATCGTGCGCGGGCCCACCACGTTTCCGATGCGGGGCGGTACCGGGCTGATGGGCGAGGCCGGGCCGGAGGCGATCATGCCGCTTTCGCGCGGCGCCGACGGCAAGCTGGGTGTTCGCGCCGAGGCCGCGGCGCGCCCGGTCAACGTCGTGATGAACGTCACCACGCCGGATGCGGAAAGCTTCCGCCGTTCGCGCGGGCAGATCGCCGCGCAGCTCGGCCGGGCCATCGGGCGCGGCAACCGGAACCGCTGAGGGAGGCAGACCCATGGGATTTCACGAGGTGCGCTTTCCCGCGAGCCTGAGCTTCGGCTCGGTTGGCGGGCCCCAACGCCATACGGACGTGGTCACGCTGGCCAACGGGCACGAGGAGCGCAACACGCCATGGCGCCATTCGCGCCGGCGCTACGATGCGGGCGTGGCCCTGCGCAGCCTCGACGATGTCGAGGCACTGATTGCCTTTTTCGAGGCGCGGCAGGGCCAGCTCTTCGGTTTCCGCTGGAAGGACTGGACCGACTACAAGTCGTGCGGTGCGCGCGAGGAGCCAGGGCCCGGCGACCAGGTCATCGCCCGCGGCGATGACGTGACCGCGGCGTTTCAGCTGGTCAAGCGCTACCGGTCGGGCGCGCATGTCTATGACCGTCCGATCGCCAAGCCGGTGGCCGGCACGGTCAGCCTTGCGCTTGGCGGTGTCGTCCAGAAGGAAGGCGTTCATTACGAGGTGGACACGACCACCGGTATCGTCAATTTCGCACATCCCCCCGATGCGGGGCTGGAGATCACGGCAGGGTTCGAATTCGACGTGCCGGTGCGTTTCGGCACCGACCGGATCGAGACCAGTCTGGCCAGTTTCCAGGCGGGTGATGCGCCGAGCGTGCCGGTGATGGAGGTGCGGGCATGAGCGGGCTCGACGCGGACCTGGCAGCGCATCTGGCGACGGGGGTCACGACCGTTTGCCGATGCTGGTCGATAACGCGGCGCGACGGCGCGGTCATGGGATTTACGGACCATGACGTTGCCCTTTGCTTCGGTGGCGTCGACTTTCGTGCCGATACCGGGCTGAGCGCGCTGGCGGTGCAGCAGAGCACGGGCCTGTCGGTCGACAACACCGAGGCGCTTGGCGCGCTGAGCGACGCGTCGATCCGCGAGGACGACATCGAGGCCGGCCGGTTCGACGGGGCGGAAGTGCTGGCGTGGCTGGTCAACTGGCACAATGTCGAGGAGCGCGCATTGCTCTTCCGCGGTCATATCGGCGAGATCAGGCGGGCGGGCGGCGCCTTCGAGGCGGAACTGCGCGGTCTTGCCGATGCTCTCAACCACCCGGTCGGTCGCGTCTACCAGAAGAGTTGCGGCGCCGTGCTGGGCGATGCGGCCTGCAGATTCGACCTCGATACGCCGGGCTATTCCGCCGAAACAGCCGTCGAGACGGTCGAGCAGCGCAGGATCTTCCGCTTCGACGGGGTCGACGGGTACGAGGCGGGGTGGTTCCGCTTCGGGACCCTGACCGTTCTGAGCGGCGCGGCGGAGGGACTTTCGGGGATCGTCAAGGATGACCGCTTTGAAAGCGGGCGGCGGGTGGTGACCCTTTGGCACCCCTTGCGCGCGCGGGTCGCGCAAGGGGATATGCTGAGGCTGGAAGCCGGATGCGACAAGCGGGCCGCGACCTGTCGCTTCAAGTTCAGCAACTTCGTAAACTTCCAGGGGTTTCCGGACCTGCCGAGCGACGATTGGACGATCACGGACCCGGCCCGGACGGGCAAGCTGGACGGCGGGAGCCGACGGGCATGAGCCGGGTCGGAGACAGGGCCGTGGCCGCCGCGCGCGGCTGGATCGGGACGCCCTACAGGCACCAGGCGTCCTGCCGGGGGGCAGGGGCCGATTGCCTCGGGCTGGTGCGCGGGGTCTGGCGCGAGGTGATGGGGCAAGAGCCGGAACGCGTGCCCGCCTACAGTTTCGACTGGGCCGAGACAGGGGCGCAGGAACCCCTGTGGCAAGCGGCGCGGCGCCATTGCCTGCCCAAGCCGCCCGGCATGGAGGCCCCAGGCGACGTGCTGTTGTTCCGCATGCGCGACGGGGCGGTGGCAAAGCATCTCGGGATACAAGCCGCCACAGGCGATGCGGCACGTTTCATCCACGCCTATTCGGGTCACGGGGTGGTGGAAAGCCCGCTGAGCGCGCCATGGCGGCGGCGCATCGTGGCCCGGTTCGCATTTCCGCAGGAGGGCTAGGGCATGGCAACGATACTACTGTCCGCCGCAGGGGCCGCGATCGGCGGCTCGATGGGCGGCACGGTTCTGGGACTGTCGATGGCGGCCGTCGGCCGGTTTGCCGGGGCCGCGATCGGCCGGTCGATTGACAGCCGCTTGCTCGGCCTCGGCTCGGACCCAGTCGAGATCGGCCGGGTGAGTCGCCTGCGCCTCACGGGGGCCGGGGAGGGCGACGCGATCGCGCGCGTGCAGGGCCGGATGCGCGTGGCCGGAAACGTCATCTGGGCGAGCGCGTTCAAGGAGACCCGGACCGTGACCGGCGGTGGCAAGGGCGGGCCGCCCAAGCCGAAACAGGCCAGGTACACCTATTCGGTCAGTCTCGCCATCGGGTTGTGCGAGGGCGAGATCAGCCACGTGTCGCGAATCTGGGCCGACGGGGTGGAAATGCCGCGCAGCGACCTGACCATGCGGGTCTACAATGGCACGCGCGACCAACTCCCCGATCCGAAAATCGAAGCGGTCGAGGGGCCGGGAACCGTGCCTGCCTATCGTGGCACGGCCTATGTCGTGATCGAGGATCTGGAGCTGTCGGAATTCGGCAACCGCGTGCCGCAGCTCACGTTCGAGGTCGTGCGACCGCCGCAGCCGGGGCTGGCCGGGGCCCAGCTGGACCCCGCGCACTCGGTTCGCGCCGTGGCGTTGCTGCCGGGCAGCGGTGAATACGTGCTGTCCACGGGCCGGGAAAACGTGGGCAGCCAGTTTGGCAACAGCGCGGCAGCCAACGTGAACACGCCGGCGGCGGAGCCCGATTTCAACGTGGCGCTGGCCGATCTGCAGGGGGAGCTGCCGAATTGCGGGGCAGTGTCGCTGGTCGTGAGCTGGTTCGGAGATGACCTGCGTTGCGCAGCCTGCACGATACGACCGAAGGTCGAAGACGACACCGCCGACGGGTTCAGCCGGCCATGGCAGGTCGCGGGGCTGGGCCGCGCGGATGCCCGGTTGGTGCCCCAGGATGCCGAGGGGCGCCCCGTCTATGGCGGCACCCCCACCGACCAGTCCGTCATCGAGGCGATCGAGGCGATGAAGGCGGAGGGGCTGGAGGTTATGTACTATCCCTTCATCCTGATGGACCAGCTTGCCGGGAACGGGTTGCCCGACCCCTACAGCGACGCGGCGGACCAGCCCGCGTTGCCATGGCGGGGGCGTATCACGACGTCCGAGGCGCCGGGCCGGCCGGGGAGCCCCGACGGGACCGCGGCGGCAGCAGCCGAGGTGGACGCGTTCTTCGGCACGGCCACGGCTGCGGATTTCTCGCTCGACGCGGGCGGCGAGGACGAGACCGCGGAGGGCGGCGAGAACGCCCGCTTCGATCCGCTGGACTATACCGGCCCGGTCAAGCGCAGCCCCGTGGCCTATGATGGCCCGGATGAATGGGGGTACCGCCGCTTCATCCTGCACCAGGCGATGCTGTGCCTTGCCGCGGGCGGCGTCGAGAGCTTCTGCATCGGGTCGGAGATGCGCGGGCTGACCCAGATACGGGGCGAGAACAACAGCTTTCCGGCGGTGGCCCATCTGGTTGCCCTCGCCGCGGAGGTTCGGGCCATTCTCGGCCCCGAGGTCAAGATCAGCTATGCCGCCGACTGGTCGGAGTATTCCGGCTACCAGCCGGGGGACGGCAGCGGCGACCGCTTCTTTCATCTCGATCCGTTGTGGGCCGACGACAACATCGATTTCATCGGCATCGACAACTACATGCCGCTTAGCGATTGGCGCGAGGGCACGGACCACGCCGATGCGCACTGGGGAGCCATCCATGATCTGGGATACCTCATGGCCAACATCGAGGGTGGCGAGGGGTATGACTGGTATTACCATTCCGACCAAGCCCGGGATGCCCAGATCCGCACGCCGATCACTGACGGCGCGCATGGCGAGCCGTGGGTTTGGCGGTACAAGGACATCCGCAACTGGTGGGCCACCCCCCACCATGACAGGGTCGCGGGGGTGCGATCCGAACAGGCGAGTCCGTGGGTGCCGCAGTCCAAGCCGGTGCGGTTTACCGAGTACGGCTGTCCCGCGGTGGACAAGGGGACGAACCAGCCCAACAAGTTCCTAGACGAAAAGTCGTCGGAATCGGCGTTGCCGCACTATTCCAGCGGGATGCAGGACGAGTTGATCCAGTACCAGTACCTGCGGGCCATTGCCGGGTATTGGCGCGATCCGGGGAACAATCCGGTGTCGGCGGTGTATGGGGGGCCGATGCTGGACATGGACCATGCCTATGCATGGGCGTGGGACGCGCGGCCCTATCCCTATTTCCCCAACAACACGGCGCTCTGGACCGATGGGGCGAACCATCTGCGCGGCCACTGGATAACGGGGCGGGTTTCGGCGTGGCGGCTGGCCACCGTGATAGAGGAAAGCTGCGCACGCGGTGGCGTGTTGGCCTGTGAGACGGATGGGCTGCACGGGCACGTGCGCGGCTATCTCGTGGAGCAGGTGGCAGAGCCGCGTGCCGTTTTGCAGCCGCTGGCGATGCGCTATGCCTTCGACGCGGTGGACCGTGGCGGCGCGCTGCACTTCCGCGGGCGTGACGGGCTGGCCGATCACGCGATCGGCCGCGACGAGGTCGTGCGCGACCCGGAACGCGAGGGGCCGGTGGAGGAAGTGCGCGGTAGCGCCGCCGAGCTGGCAGGGCGGGTGCGGTTGCGTTTCATCGAGGCCGGTTCCGATTTTTCCGTGATCTCCGAGGAGGCGGCGCTGCCGGACGGTGACGCGTCCACCGTTTCGACGTCCGAGATCCCGCTGGCCATGACGCGGGCCGAGGGGCGGCAGACCGTCGCGCGCTGGCTGTCGGAGACGCGTGTATCGACGGATTCCGCGCGGCTGACGCTGCCACGCTCGCGGCTGGACGTGGGCGCGGGCGACGTCATCGCGCTGGAGGAGGCGGGCGGCGAGGGGCTCTACCGGGTGGACCGCGTCGAGATGATGGCACATGCCCAGAGGCTGGAGGCCGTCCGCATCGAGCCCGAGAGCTATCGCCCCGTGCCGATGGACGAGACACCGCCGTCCTCTCATGCCTTTGATGCCCCGGCCCCCGTGATGCCGGTGTTCATGGACCTGCCCCTGCTGACAGGGGAAGAAGTTCCGCACGCCCCGCATGTCGCGGTCACTGCGCGGCCATGGCCCGGGGCGGCGGCGGTCTATGCCTCCGACGAGGATGCGGGGTACGCCCTTGACCAGATACTCGCGGCGCGCACCCCTATCGGCCTGACGGAAACGCCGCTCCTGCCTGCGCCGAGCGGACGGTATGACAGGGGGGCGCCGCTGCGGGTGCGCATGCTGACGGGCGCTCTGGAAAGCGTGGGGGAAACCAGGTTGCTTGGCGGCGGGAACCTGTGTGCGATCGGCGACGGCCGGCCGGAGGGGTGGGAGCTCTTGCAGTTCCGCGATGCCACGCTGGTCGACGTGGACACCTACGAGATCCGTCACCGTCTCCGCGGTCAGCTGGGAACGGAAACGACATCGATCTGGCCGGTGGGTTCCTACGTGGTGCGTCTCGACGGCACCCCGCGGCAGATCGGGCTGCACGAAGCGCAACTCGGGCTGGAGCGGCACTACCGCGTTGGACCAGCGTCGCGGCCGGTGGACGATCCCGCATATGTTCACGCGGCGCTCACCTTCGGCGGTGTCGGCCTGAGGCCATACAGCCCGGTGCATCTGACGGTGTCCGGCGTGGCGGGCGACGAGATGGCGTTCCACTGGATCCGGCGTACGCGGATCGGTGGTGACCGTTGGGACACGGCCGAGGTTCCGATCGGAGAGGAAACGGAGCGGTACCTCGTGCAGGTGACGCAGGGGGCGACCGTCCTGCGGGAAGAAACGGTTGCGGAGCCGCGATGGGTCTACGGCGCGGCCGCGCAGGCCGCCGACGGGCTGTCGGGCGCTTTCGAGCTGAGGGTTGCTCAGGTGTCGGCGCTTTACGGGCCTGGCAGGTTCGCCCGCCTGGCGCTGGTGGCCTGACGGGGTCAGCCGCCGGCGCACTCGACACACCGCGTCGCGGCCGGATCGAGCCGCAGCCGGCCGGGCGCGATATCCTCGCCGCAATCCTCGCAGACCCCGTACTCTCCCTCCTCGATGCGGGCGAGCGCAGCGGTCAGGCGGGCGCGTTCCGCTTTCCGCCGTGCGCCGGTGGCCTTGGCCATTGCCTGGTTCTGCAGCGCGTCCATCCGGCTGAGCCGGCCAACGGCCTGCTGGTCAAGCTGCACGGTCGACTGCCCCTCCTCTCCCTTGGTGTCTTCCTCGTCGAGATCGCGCAACCGCGTCTCGATCAGGTCGCGGAACTCGTTCAGAGCCGGCTCATTCATTTCGGTAAACCTCGCGATCACGCCTTTGCATTTTACCGTATATGCCTATCTGGTATACTCAGGTCCACGCCGGAGGAGCAATGCCATGGCCGAGACGCGCAAGAAACTCGCAGAACTGGACCCGGTCTGGGCCCGCATCAAGACCGAGGCGGAAGAGGCCATCGACCACGAACCGCTTCTGGGCGGCGTGGTTCATTCCTCGATCCTGCACCACGGAACGCTGGAGTCGGCGCTGGCCTACCGCGTGTCGATGAAGCTGACCTCCAACGAGATGTCCGAACAGATCCTGCGCGAGATCTGCGACATGGCCTATGCCGGGGACAGCGATCTTGGCGTGGCGGCCCGCGCCGATATCGTGGCGGTCAGCGACCGTGATCCGGCCTGTGACCGGTTCATCCTGCCGATGCTGTTTTTCAAGGGCTTCCAGGCCGTGCAGGCCTATCGCGTGGCGAACTGGCTGTGGAACCAGGGTCGCCGCGACATGGCGCGCTTTTTCCAGATGCGCGCCTCGGAGGTATTCGGCGTTGACATTCACCCGGCGGCCCGGATCGGCAAGGGCATCATGATCGATCACGCGCATTCGATCGTCATCGGCGAAACCGCGGTGGTGGGCGACAACGTCTCGATGCTGCATTCCGTGACCCTTGGCGGCACGGGCAAGGAAGAACAGGATCGTCACCCCAAGATCGGTGACGGCGTGCTGATCGGGGCCGGGGCAAAGGTGCTGGGCAATATCAACGTCGGCAAGTGCAGCCGCATCGCCGCCGGGTCGGTGGTGCTGCAGGAGGTGCCGCCCTGCAAGACCGTGGCGGGCGTGCCGGCCAAGATCGTCGGCGAAGCGGGGTGCGACCAGCCCTCGGTCGCGATGGACCAGCTTCTGGGCGTGCGCGGCAGCGACGACGACGAGGGCTGAGACAGGCAGCCGGATCGGCATCGAGCGGGGTGGTGCGGAGGCGGCTGTCGCATGTCGGAACCGAGAGTGGCCAGCGGGGCGTCATTTCTGCCACGCCGGTGGGACGCCCTGCCTAGACACGTTGACAATTTTCGTTGTGCCTTGCTTTGTTGTCTGACCAAGTAATTTGCAAGGAACAACAAAATGCCGAAATTCCGGTTTTTCGGGCTGGCCGCGATGCTGGCGCTGGCACCCGTATGGGCAGCGGCCCTGAGCGAAACACAAGGCGCGCCGGCCGTTGCCGTGAATGAAGCCCCGGACGCCGCGAGCTTGATCGACCTCACGGGTGACAGCCCGGTGATTCAGGTGGATACCGGCGTCAATCACAGCTGCGCGCTGGTTGCGGCGGGGAGCGTCTATTGCTGGGGGCAGAACGAATACGGCCAACTGGGTGATGGAACGACGCAGGCGCGGACCATTCCGACCCGCGTCAAGCAGCTGCGTGATATCACCCAGATATCCATCGGGCTCATGCATAGCTGCGCGTTGAACAACGCGGGCCGTGTGTTCTGCTGGGGCGACAACCGGCTGGGGCAGCTCGGCGACGGCACGGATGAAACCCGGCTGCTCAATGTCCGTGTTCAGCAGCTTGCCGATGTGACGCAGATCGCCAGTGGCAGGAACCATGTCTGCGCGCTGGAGGAAAACGGCCGCGTGTCGTGCTGGGGCTACAACAGAAACGGACAGCTGGGTGATGGCGGCGGCATTGAAAGACGTTCGCCCGTAAGGGTGAAATACATCGGTGACGTCACGCAGGTTGCTGCCGGGGCATCGCACAGCTGCGCGCTGAAATCGACCGGGCGCGTCTTTTGCTGGGGATGGAATGCCTTCGGCCAGCTGGGTGACGGAACGGACGATATCCGGAAGTACCGGGTGGCGGTCAAATTGCTTGGCCGCGTGACCCAGGTCACGGCAGGCGGCGGTCACAGCTGTGCCCTGCGCGACAATGGCGTGGCCTTTTGCTGGGGGGCCAATTTCAGCGGCCAGATCGGCGACGGCACCACCGAGGACCGTTTGACCCGGACACGGGTCAGCGGGTTGCCGGGCGTCACGGCCATTTCCGCGGCCGATCAGAATACCTGTGCCCGGACCGACAAGAACCTGTTGTTCTGTTGGGGTTTGAACGACGTTGGCCAGCTTGGAAACGGCACGCTCGAGAACAGCGCGTTCAGGGAGCGGGTCAGTCGGCTTCGCGGGGTCACCGGGATATCGACGGGCAACTCGCATAGCTGCGCGCTGCGCGAGGACGGGATCGCCTTCTGCTGGGGCAACAACAATAACGGGCAATTGGGCGACGGCACATCCGGCGACTGGAGCACCCTGCCGCAGCGGGTCCGCCGGCAGGGCGGATGAGCTGCCGGCGCCGCGCCCGTCCGGGGGCGGCGGCGGGGTTACCTATCGGCGTGGCTGCGCGTCTCGGCCCTGGCGCGGTTGGACTTCAGTTCGCGCTTGTAGGCAAAGACCTCGGCGCGGGGTGTCCAGTTGTAGCGGGTGTCCTTCCGCACGATTTCCCAGAACAGCTCTCCGCCATTGCGCCACGGATCGAGCACGATCGACTCCTCCATCGGGTCGCCCCTGCGTCCCAGGATCGTGGCGCTGTGCTCAAGGCGCAGGTTGTTGTAGTTGGCGATTGCACGATGGATCTGGAGGGTCCGGAACCGTTCCATCTGCAGCCGGATGTCCAGATCGTGCGCCCAGTGCCAGCACAGCCCGCGCGGCTTTTCCCCGAAATTGACCTTGGTGTTGTGCACCAGCGGCGGATCCTCGATCTCGTACTCCACGACCAGCTGGTCGACGTAAGTGTAAACCACGCGCGCCGCGCGCGCGGCCTCGTCGGGGTCGACGCCCGGGCCGAGGTCGAGAAAGGCCTGCGTCAGCGCCGCGATATCCTCGGCATGGCGCCGGGCCGAGGCATCGCGGAAGGATTTATCGAACAGCACCGGCGGTTGCACACGCCGGATATTGACCGCGCCGCGGGCCGCTTCGGCCTCCATGGCGGCGGTTTCGGTCAAGGTGTTCCGCGTGGCAAGCGCATCCGTCGATTGCGCCGCGCCAACGCGCGGCGTCATCACCGCGGCTGCCATGGAAAGCGCCGCCGCGAGGCCAAGAGCCGCTGTCTTCACGACTGTCATGATCGTACCGTCCTTGTGCCGCCGGACCCGCGACAAAGGTATGCCCCGGGAACCGCGATGTCGAGGCGGCCCGCCGCCCAACGGGCCCGCATCGTGGCGGCCACGCACCACAAAGCCATTCACGATCGCGTCATGCCAGCTGGTCGTAGGCCTCGATCGCCTTGACCCCGTACATGTAGCCCGGCCCGCCATTCATCAGAACGCAGACATTGACGGTTTCCGCGACCTCGTCGCGCGTCGCGCCGGCGCGGATCGCCGCCTTCACGTGAAAACCGATGCAGTCGTTGCACTGCTTGGAAACCCCGATGGCCAGCGCGATAAGTTCCTTGTCCTTGGTGCTCATGGCGCCCTCGGCCAGTGCCGCGTTGTGCAGGTCGTGAAACCCGCGCGCCACCTCCGGGTGTTCCCTGCGAAACGGGTTGAGGATCTTGCTGGTATGGGCAAGCGCGGCTTTCCAGTCCATCGGGCGGTCTCCTGTCATGGTTTGCCTTCGCCTAGACGGCTGCGGCGGCGGTTTCCTTGCGCCAGATCAAGCCGAAAAAAAGCCCCGCGAACCGGCGTGTCCGCGGGGCCTGGAGCGGGGCGCGAAAGGCCTCGATCAGGCCAGCATCACCATCGGGTTCTCCAGGTTCTGCACGATCTGGTCCAGCAGTTGCGCGCCGAGCGCGCCGTCGATGACCCGGTGATCGACCGACAGCGTCACCGACATCACGGTGGCCACCGTCAGCTCGCCATCCTCGCCCACGACCGGCTTTTTCACCCCCGCGCCCACGGCAAGGATGCCCCCATGCGGCGGGTTGATGACCGCGTCGAAGTTGTCGATGCCGAACATGCCGAGGTTGGAAACGGCAAAACTGCCGCCCTGATACTCATCCGGGCTGAGCTTGCGGTCGCGGGCCCGCGCGGCGAGGTCCTTCATCTCTGCGGACAGGGCCGACAGCGACTTCATCTCGGCATCCTTGAGCACCGGGGTGAACAACCCGCCCTCGATGGCAACCGCAACGGCCACGTCCGAAGGGGTCAGCTTGAGCACGCGGTCGCCCGCCCATACGGCGTTGGCATCCGGCACCGCCTGCAGCGCCAGCGCGCAGGCCTTGATGATGAAATCGTTGACGCTCAGCTTCACGCCCCGGCCTTCCAACTGCTTGTTGAGCTGGCTGCGGAACTTCAACAGCGGATCGAGCCGGATCTCGCGGCGCAGGTAGAAATGCGGGATCGTCTGCTTGGCCTCGGTCAGGCGGGCGGCGATGGTCTTGCGCATCCCGTCCAGCTTGACCTCCTCGTAGTCGCGGTCCTGGTACATGGCCATCACGGCGTCGGCCGACGGGCCGGCCGGGACCGCGCCGGCGGGTTCGGCCGCGGGGGCGGCC